>NZ_JBNHHB010000156.1:0-12009 GCF_059091905.1 Arthrobacter sp. Dra40 | reverse complement strand
AAGGAGTTCTCACCAACCGGAGGCTGTGAGCAAAGACCCGGTCCCTATGGCGTGTAAAGAGAGAAGCAAAAGCGGAACCGTCACCGTCGATGACGCGCAGCCAAAGCTCATTGTCCGTGGATGCTTTCCCTGTGTCCCCCATACCCATAAGTGTCCGGCAAACACATCGTGGTTCCCGCTGCGAGATATTTCCGCCGGCCGTGTTTCTCCGCCCGTCCGTGCATACGGTTATGAAGCGCACGACGACAGGGGGTGGGGGTGTACCCTTCGGGCCGGCGCCAGCCGGACCGGTAGTCATAGCGACTTTCCTCGCGGACGGGTTGGAAAGTCTTTCTTGAGCCAACTTCCCCGTGGTTACTGGGATGCGGGGCTATTGGTTCGGGCTGAGCGGGAAGCGCAACAGCAGACATTCAACCGCCGCATGTCGTGGGCCGCAGTGCTCTTGCCGGTGCCGCCGTCGTGGTCCCGTTCGTGGTCCTGTTTCTGGACAGGACACTGCCCTAACCTGCAGGGCCCCGAAGCGGGTGGGGGATGCCCCATAATCGGGGTAAGCCCCGCCCGCCCGTACATGGCGATTACGGAAGCGTACGGGTACTGCACCCGATGGAAGCGTGGTTTCCTTGATCCATACAGCTTCGACAGGGGACTGCATGGATCACCGGCCCGTTTCGGCACGAGTGTTTCAGGGCGTGGCGTTCGCGCTCACGGTCGCTGTTGCCCTGATCGTCCTACTCGTTCCCATGTACACCGTGGAGTCATTTTCACAAGGGCCGGGGGTTCCGGATGGCCCGGTCGTAACCGAGCACTTGACCTTGCTTACAGTCAACGGGCCTTCAATATTCGTGCCGCTACTGGTTCCGGTGATCCTGACCGGGCTTCCCCTCCTAATCCGCGGGAAGCCGTGGAGGGGTCTTTCCATCATGGCAACCGTTCTTCTGGCAGTCTTTACCTGGATCGGTTCAGCATCCATAGGCTGGTTCTACGTGCCGGCCCTGCTTGCCTCAGCCGGTGCCCTCCTAATCCGGCCAGCAGAGAGACATACTGCGGCCTCTTGAGACGGCCCGAGCCAGCGACCCGGACAGGGGTGGGGGTGTACCCCTTCGGCCCGCGCCAGCGGGACCGGTAGTGATAGCGGTTTTTCCCGCGCACGGATTGAGAAGTTTTTCTTCTGCAACTTCCCCATCATTGTTGGGAAGCAAAGGCATCTGGCCGGTCAACTTTGCCGATGGCAAGGCCGGTTTCAGCCAAAAAACGTCGTAGACACACCAGGGCCAGGGACGGCGGAACTCTGCGGAGCCGGCACTGGACCCAACAGCCGGCCGCGCCAGCGGACGCCCACCAGGGCGTATCGCAGCGAAGACCCAGGGCTTTTAGGGGCCCGCGTTATGCCCATTGGCGGGCAGGTGGAGCCCTCCGCACAGCTCAAAGCTGTCCCCACTGGGTATAATCCGGGTCCTCGAAGCGGTTATCTACTGCATTCTTTCTTCCGCGGGATGGGTCACCGATGCCGGGTCCAGCTCCGGTCGGGCCCTCAGAAGCGTACGGCGTGCCGGACATCGCGGTGTCGCGGTTGCTACGCTGTCTGTTCACTCCGCTCAGAAAGGGTGCAAGAAATGGGCCTCAAAAATTTCTTTCAGCGCAAGGCTCCCGCCCCGGCACTTTCCAGCCCCTCACACTCAGCTGAGGCCGCCCAGAGCGGGTTTTCCTCAGCGGATCAGGCGCAGGATCTTCGAGCTGCTTGGGCCGAGCTGACGGAGGCAGCCCGAGAGTCGAAAGTGACCAATTTCCATGCATGCACGCGGACGGGGCGACCTTGGGCCGAAGACCCGACCGCAGTCCGGGCCATTGCCGCTACCCTCCGGGAACACCCCTTTGAGGGGCACCAGGACAGCTAAAGTTCCCTCCCCACCCTGTGACATAGCATCTTGACGCGCGCCGTTACTTTTCGGCCAAACGGCGCAGCTCATTGATCACCATCACCGAGGGCGAGTATCCGCCCGAGCGCCGGATCAGGAGATTCCGGGCCGCTGCGGTCCTGTCGCTGGCCAGACGGGCGACCAGCCAATTCCTGCTGCCGCGTAGTTCTGCAGCAAGCTCGTTCATCTGCCCGATCAGCTTCGAATATTCGACCTGAGAGTTGTCGCGGACAAGGCGGCTCGCCTCTTTCAAGATGAGAGTTGTCATATAGCCGCCTTCATTGGACTGCAGCATCGGCTCTAACAGGGTTTTGCCGATCGAGACACGTGTATGAGTTGTCCCGCCGCGGTAGCCAGGCTCACGTTCAAGCTGTTCGGCCAGGTGCGTCATGCGGATGTGGACGGCCCTGGCCAGGTCGGTTCGCTGAGCATCTTTCTCTTCAGACCAGTTCTCGCCAAGCTCGTCCAGCTCTTGTTTCCAAGTCGGCGCGGACACGTAGAGAAACACAGCCCCACTGGCAATCCATTGAAGGAAGATACCGTCAATTTGTCCGGCACGTTCCTCCCACTGCCGCACGAGCTCGGCAGGAGGATCTGGGTCCTCCTCGTCATCCGGACTCCAGCTTTCGACGAGCTCTGAGGGATCAAGCCGGGAAATGGTCATGGACAGGAACGGTGCGAACGCGTGCTGGGCCAGGTCGAGCACTTCGTCAACAGAGGTAGTTTCTTGCCGGAAAATGACAGTCGGCTGCCCTGGGAATACTGCTTCCATAAGCCGTAACCCGCGCTTGTCGGCGCCAGCGCGCAGCTCTTGCACCACGTCCTCGAAATCGTCCACCTCCGCACAATAGCGGATAGGACCTACGGCGTGGGACGGGCTGAGGCCCGTCCCTGCCTCCGTGTGCCGGTTAGTCAGGTACGTTTAGATTCGCATTTGGAGAAATCTCAGGGGGAATTATGAAGGTCGCAATCCGCATCAGTTCTTACGTGGCTCTCCTGCTCGCATTGGCGGCGTGCGGAAGTGAATCCGAAGCTTCGAAGGGGCCAGAGGAAAGCACCTTTGGGGCGGGGTGCCGGCCTTACAACAGTGTCCATGACTGCCGTGTAGCCGTGCTTGGCGTCATTACTACGGCAAAATATAAAGACCGCACCAGCACGACTCTCGATAGGGCTTATGACGAGTGGAGAGAGGTGTGCGATATCAGCGGAGACAGCATGGTCGGCGAACTCGACCCCGCTTGTGTCGGCATTTTGGACAAGATTGCGGAGACCGCTATCCGCCTCAATCCGAATATCGCGAATAAGTAGCCGCGACGATGCGGGCTCGATCAACGATTGTCGGCGTTCGTGCCGCCGCTTCATTCTGGCTGCTTCACTCAGCCTGCTTCCTTCTCCAGATACAACTTGTACACGGCCGTGATGAAGGCACTACGTGAGGGGGCTTCCATTCGCTTCATTTTCCCGTCGATCCATCGGACCTGTTGATCGTCTAGGCGTACGTTGATCTGGATTCCTGCAGCACCTCGAGGTCGACGAATCCTGCGAGGCATCCCGGTCTCAGGCTGTTGGGAGTCGGTCTCAAAGGCTTTAGCCAGTGTGCGTTCATCGATCACGTCAAAGGCTTCTACAAGGAGATCGGCGTATGTGGTTTGGTGACTACGAACCATGTCTCTGACCTTCTCCAAGAGCACTGGAGGCAGATACACACCAACGTTGCGGATCGCGCCGCTTGCTTGTTCCGAAGATTTTGTCCGAGTCGCCTGGGCAGGTTTGGCTTCCTCCGGAGGTTCAGGAGCTAGAGCCTCGGGACCTGCTGGACGGCGGGGTACAACAGAGACTGACTTACGTTTGGGGCTCAGCAGGCCTTCGAGGCTCGCTCCCCTTCCATCTGCGGTCTGGCTGGCAGGTTTAAACGCATCGGCCAAGCTATGTCGCTCCGCGTTCACAGGTTTTCACTCTCAATCTGGTTGAGCCGGCGGAGGATCTCGCCGGTTAGCTGTTCATACTCTTCGGCCAAATCTCCCGCGCTTCGCGCAAAGAACTCTTCGGCGGGCTTCTCCCCCGCCCGCAGCGCTTTGAGGCGTTGCTTTTGGGCATCCGTTGCTGCGCCTTCGAGCTCGTAGAACAGAAGGCCCTTCTTGCGAGCGTCGGCACTGGCGCTTTCAAGATTTCGAATCCGGGTGTTAAAGACCGGGGCAACGTCCGAGAGCATTTCCTGCAAGCTATGGCGCACGCTGCGCTCAAGGCGGAGTGAACGGGGTCCAACACCGAATAGCACGACACCAGCCAATTGAAGCGCCGGATTGCGCTCCCGAACGGCCATAAATCGCCGGGCAACGCGCTCCACACCGTCAAGGCTGGCATCGTCAGATCTTGTTGGAATGACGACCGCCGTGGAGACGGCAAACGCCCCTTCCACAAGCGTCCGCTCGCCGGGTGGAGTGTCGAGAAGGATCAAGTCGTAAGCTTCGGCGATTGGCGCTAGAACGGCGTAGAGAAGGTCGCCAAAGTCGCCGGCATTGTTACGCCCGGCCCGCGAGACCATGAGTCCCTGGATATCTTCAAGGGCTTGCCCACCAGGGATCACGTCCAGGTTCTCTCGTACTTCAGTAAGCACCCGGGGGGCAGTGCCCGTGATGAGCGCATTAAACAGTTCCTGGCCGGTGTGCGGCTCATATCCAAGATCGCGTGCCAGATCACCCTGAGGGTCGAGGTCCACTAAGAGCACTTTTGCGCCCGCTAGCGCGGCGTAGCCGCCCACGTTTGCGACCGTAGTGGTCTTTCCGACTCCGCCTTTACCATTCGCGAGGGCGACCACCCTTTCAATGGCTTTGGAAGTGTTGGCTTCCCTCTCCGCCACAGCGTGTATTGAACGCGCCATATGAGTTCCTACCCTCTTCCCTGCTCTACCTTCTATCTGCGTCTCCGCTTCAAAGCTTATGGGTGGAACAGCTTTATCTGGCGCAGCGACACTCGCTATTTTGCTGACCATTCGCGCTGCTACCGTCCGCGCAAGATGTAAAGCTGTTCAATCAACTGACTTAATAGCTGTCTTTATGGCTATAGCAATAGCAGTGGTTATAGCCTTATATGCTGCTGCTGGCAGTCGAGCTTCAGCTGACACACCTAAGATGCACGCGCATAGACCAAGCCGGCGATGGTTTGTTCTTCGTCCGGTGGTCCGTCGTATTGCCAGTAGGGATAGTCATCTGTGTCGGTGGCCAGGATCGGTCCGCGAGACAATGCTCGCTTGGTGAGCCATTGGTGCCAGATGACACGTTCTGCCCGGTAGCGTTTCAGTTGCGCTCCGATGGCTTCGAGGACTCCGAAGCGTTCCGCCAGGGCGCGGAGACTCGTATCGGTGACGATTTTCCAGCGTCCGTTGACGCGGTTAACCATGTTCCAGGCGGCCATGAGTTCGAGGGCTTGGGCCACGGCTCTGGGGGAGAGGCGGCTGGCACGGGCTATGTCGGCTCCGGTCGGTGCCATATCGCCCTGTTCTATGGTTTCGTAGACGAACGCGGCCACGATGCCCAGCTCACGGAACACTGGGCGGAGAGCGTGGAGTTTGCCGGCCCGCCATGATCGCGTTTCTGCCCGCTCCAGGTATTGATCCGGGATCACCAATTCGTAGAGGTCGGCACGCACGCCGCGCCCTTCGTTGGCCAAGCGGATGAGCCGTATCTCACCGATTGCCAGATCCCTAAGCTGTCGTGCCACGGTCGTTTCGTGTGCGCCGGTGGCCACAGCAAGGGAACGCACCCCGAATTCAATGAACCGGCTGCCGGCCTTGGACGCGGCTTCTCCCATCGCCCTCAGCAGCATCCTGATACCCAGGCCTGCCCGGGAACCAGCTAGAGAGTGCTCGTAGGCTGCCAGCGCGTTTCGCCAGTTCAACAGGTATTCGTATTCGGCAGGAGACTTCGCTTGCGGCAGCAGGGTTAGTACCGGGGGGTGTGTATTAGGTGGGCTTGTGTAGCTTTTATGCCTAGTGTCATTCCCTGCCTTGTGGCCTTCGGTTTTCTTGCGGAGACCCTGGACATAGGACACTGCGTTCTCCCAGTCCCGCTGTAGCGCTTTGGCCCGGTTCGCCGGGGAGTACCGGGAGTAGAAGGCCACCATGCCTGCCCAGATGTTTTGGTGCATCAGGCGTTGCACGTCGGTGAGGGCCCACCCAGCTGCCGCAGCGGAGGCGAGTACGCCTTGCCGTGCCTCTGAAGGGGAGTTGTATTTGCTGGTGTCGTAGTTGCCGCTGCGGGCTGTGTATTCCTTGTTCGGCTTTAGGGCTGTCGGGCCGCCGGTGCGGGGGATTGTTTCACCGGGTTCGAGCAGTTCAAGTGGCTCTGTGCGGCGTTGCCGGATGGCAGCCAGTTCCTCTTGGAGGTCCGCGCGCAGCTTGGTCCATGCCGGCCACTTGTTGCGGTGGGCTTTGGCGATGTCGTAGGCGGTGTTCAGGCTCATGGTGAGCTTTTGGAAGCCGCCTCTTTTCCAGACGCTGCCCGGGACGCGGATGGCGCCTGTGGCGGCGTTCTCGTGGGGGCCGGGGTCGATGCTGGTGTATCGCTTGGCCAGGGCCTGGACGAATTCTTTGGCGTCGGTGAAGACGATTCCAAAGTCGAGGGGGACATAGAGGTGCCGGCCGCCGCTGGGGGACTGGTCCTCGATCCATCGCACCTCATTGGCGGAGAACCAGTTGCGCAGCTGCCGGTAGTCGTTATCGACTTTGTCCTGTCCGCCTCGGCTGACGTCAAGGTCAAGACAGAGGGTGCGGACCATCCCATCCCGACCGCATGTGCGGACCGCAGCGGGAAAGGACGGCAGAGCAGCGGAGAGTTCGCGCTCTCCGCTGTCCCTGTAGGTCTTGCCGCCGTCCTTCGACAGGCGCATCCATGGCCCTGAGGCTATCAAGGGTGCCAGGGCGCGCCACTCTGCTGCTGCCTGGTCCCTCTCAGACAGCGACAGCGGATGAAGGCCCGCTTCCGACACGCCGTCGGGCGCGGTCGGCAAGGCGTCACCTATCGCAAATGGGTGTGCGTGTATGATGGAATCAACTCCATATGGAAAAGGGCATGAAAATACCCGGTATCTGTATGAAGCTCGCTGTTGAAGAGTCTTGGCGGAATCACAACAGCTAGCTTGGATAACTTCATAAGAAGGCCCGCATCCCGCGGGCCTTCTTCGTTTAACTGGCGCGGCTGATAGGCAAAGCCTCCTGACCGTGCAGCGTTTCAAGGTCAATGGTCAATAGGTGATCATGCACTAAGGAGGCGACGTAGTCGCTAACAGAGCAGCCATGTGCTTCAGCTATGGCGAACAGCTTCTCGGCATCTGCGAGAGGCATGCGCGCTCCAACGAGATGGCGGGCGCCCTTGCTGCGTTGCCCACCCTTGCTGTGACCCTTGATAGCCATAGGACCAGTCAACATGTAACAGTTTCGATTGGCCGATATTGTTTGCGGCGTGTCGGATGTATTTCTGTTCGTACGCACGATGTCGCTACAGTCCCCTGGCTACAGCGGCGGCTGCTACCAGCCACGCGCGCTGCGTCGCAGATTGCAGTGATCCATAGCGCAGTACACCGTCGTGTCCGAGAAGACGCGGAGTCAGGGCCAATGGCTGGGCAGGCCTGATGTAAGTCAGAGGTGGCGCCATCGGGGTAGTCAGCAATTCGTATCCTCTTCCTGTGACCGGCGCCCTAATATCCGCTTGATAAAAGTCAGCCCGAGGCGGGCCAGCCTCCTTCGCGCGCCCGTGACAAGCAGAGTTAAGGGCACCTTGGTATGGTTTGCCCTTGCCTGACTAGTCCGGTCAGGCGCTAAATCAATACTACACATCACTGAAATAATTTCAGTGGCAGGTTAACTGGGTGAGAACTGATGGCGAATCAATTGCTAGAACCTACGGAGTTGTCCCTGCGGACAATCCAGTCCTTGCAGCTGCCGACTTCTCCCACCCTGCCGCACCTAATCACCGCAGTAGAGCGGGCCTACGGCAAACCGTTGGAGTTCGATGAAGTAGCGGATGACGTGCTGGCGGACGGCGTCACCGGTCGGTGGATCGACATGCCTGACCGGGGGATCATTCAGTACCGCCGCGGTCACGCGTTCTGGTGCCGGCATGTCATTTTGCACGAGTTCGGGCACATTCTGTTGGGGCACCAGGGTGAACCAGCTGACGGCCTTCAGTCCGCAGGCTTCTTTTCTGGAGTAGGTAAGCGGCGCGGGATCAGTTGGATGTGCCGCCCTGCCGCCATTCCCTTGGGAGAGGCCGAGCAGGCGGCCGAAAACCTCGCCTATGCACTGGCTCAACGGCTGGTAACGGGGCAGGATGCCTCCGTCTCCGACGCAGAACGGATTTTTGGACTGTGATTCAAGCTGCATTCTGGCTGTTGGCTGTTGTTTTCGCGGCGCGCTTGTACCTCGTGGCGAGGCACAACGCATCGACCGCGTTCCTGGGAGCAACCGGTGTCGGCGTCGTGGGCCTCTTCTGTACCGGCCAAATCGTTCCCGAGAGCACGCTTGACGCTCTAATCGGGGGGACAAACTGGATCCACCTAGTGAGGAACCTTCTAGTTACCACAGCAGTGTGGCTGGTCCGGGAAGGTGTGTTCAGCGCCCTCTCCACCGAAGCCGTGGCCAAACGCCGCGCGACGCACAGGCCGCTGTTCCTCGCCGCACTCCTGCTGGCAATAGCCATCCCATTTACCCTGCAGTCCTTCGTCCCGACCACAGATGCGTTCATCCCGGAAACCGTTCACCAACCGGCGGTTTACGTCTACGCAACGGTCTACATGGTGATCCTTGGATGCCTGGGCCTGTCGGTCCTAAGAGTCAGCATTGGGCCGCGTGACAGCCGCACAGTACGCGCCAGCGCCACGGTTGTTGGTATTGGAATGGGCCTCATGGTTCTGGGCTGCATCGACGAGATCATCTACATGAGCCTCCGCTTTACCGGCTTCCAGGGTTCCCTTGCCAATGTGACGTTCTTGCTGTTCACGCCCCTCTTCTATAGCGGAATCTTGCTCACATCGTTGGGGCTCGGCATACCGCCAATGGTGCGGCTCTGGCGCAGGCTGGCTCTCATGGATCGCTTCTGGATTCTCGTGCTCCATTCCAAGTTTCCTGCCGTGAGAAGTACCGGGAACGCGCCGGAGGCAGGGTTTTCATTTGCGCCCGACGTACTGGGGTCTCGCCCGTCCGAGCGGCTGTACACGCTGGTTATTGCCGTCGGCGACCTTCGCGCCGCGGGCCTGCAGGCAGCTTATTCCCCGCCAGCTGAGAGGGCGCTTGTCCTGGCTCAGCGGCGGTTGACCAACACATTCGAGCCCCTTGGGCTGGAGCTTAGGAAAAGGGCAGAAATTTAGGTGGCTACAGACACCCAATTCGCAGTCGTTACCCCTTCGGTGATGCAGCGTGTGGCCCGCGTTTCAACGGAAGTGGCGCAGCCGCCTCTCGTTCTCTCGCTGCTGCTCGTTCTCGCTTCTGTGCGTGACGGGGGAGGTGCTGCCGCCCTGCTCCCTGGGCTCGTGGCCGCTGTGACGATCTGCTTGGCGCCCCTGCTGGTGGTGGTGATTCTTGCCCGCAGCGGGAAACTCACGGATCACCACGTGGGAGACAAGAAGCAACGCCGTCCGGTGATGCTGTGGACGTTGGCATCAGCCCTTGTTGGGTGCGGAATACTGACATCGATCAACACTCCGGTGACTGTGTGGGCACTCATTGCTGGCATTCTCGGCGGCATCCTGGCACTCATTATCGTCAGCCCTTTCTGGAAGGTGTCCGGGCACGCCATGACGCTTGGAGGAGCGACGATTTCCTCGGCAATGCTGTTCGGAGTCTGGTCAATCCCGTTCGTGATTGCCGCGCCTCTGGTGTGCTGGTCAAGGGTGTATTTGAGGGATCACACGCTTTCTCAGGTGCTGGCCGGGTTCGTAACAGGCCTTGTCGTATTCGGATCGGCCTGCGTGCTGATTCTGAACTGACATAGTATTTTTTCTGAACGTTCAGGGTCCCCAGTTATGGAACAGCAGACGGTACTACGAACGGCCTAGATGCCGCTCCGAGAGCAGGAAGAATGACTGAGGGCACCAACCCCGTTGACAGCAGGACAGACCGTGAGGTCTTGGCGTCCAAGCTGCAACTCCTTCTCGACATCGTGCATGCCAAGGATGCTGCCAGCTTCACTTACGAAGAGATCCGCGCGGGCCTGGCCGAACAGGGCTTCAATCTGACGAAGACCCGATGGCATCGGCTCCTAGCCGGCTCTCCGGACAACCGGTGGGACCCCGAGTTGCTGAAAGCTCTCGCATACTTCTTCGACGTGGACCCCGACTACTTACTGCAGCGCAGTGGCCCTGTCCCCGAGCGAGTGGAAGCCGAACTTCGGCTTATTGAAGCGTTGCGCATTTCAGAGGTCGAACATTTTGCTGCACGCGTCCTTGGGGAAGTGAACATTGAGGCCGTCCGCGCAGTCACTGATGCGCTGAGAAATCTCCCGGGCCGGACGCGCGGCGAAGGCACCACGCCCCACTGAAATAAATTCACTACTGAAATAATTTCAGTAGGATTGGTGCATGCGCCGCTACTTGCAGGCTGCCAGAAGCTGTTTTTCGGGCCCTCCTGACTACCACCACACAGCCAATGGCAGTGGTGGAGGTGGCGACAGAGGGCGCCTAGCCGCCTTCCGGGACCACGCCCAAAGCTTCGCCAAGCTTTTTGTAGCGCCGCAGGACCTCTTCGCCGGCCAGCAGGTACTGAACCCGCATCCCGTTCCGCTCTTCCGTAGCCGGCGGATCCTGGGTGGCAATGCCCTCATCGGTGAGCAGTTGGAGATTGTGCTTTGCTGTCGCTACTCCGATATCGAGGCCTGCCGCCACTTCTCCCCGCGTTGCAGGACCGTTCTGCGCCAGGAATCCAATGATGGCCACCCGCGTCAGGTTCCCGAACGCGTTAATGACCGGCTCCAAACTGGCTGCGTTCTTCGGGTGGGCATACCTGGGCATACCTGCAATCTTGCCGTACTTGCGTGTGTACTCGCATAACAACCGCCATAGCGGCTAATTAAATTACCCGCTATGCTCGAGGTAAAAGTCAGTTGCTGTCACGTGAAGGCAGATTCAAATTGAGGGAAGCAGGATGACCATGTTGCGGTTTGATGCCAACTGGCCTACCAGCTGCCGTGCAAGGGAACTGTCGTGATGCAGGGCAAGTCAGTAGGCCTTGTGTCGCTGATCGTGGTTCCCGGGCTCTTCTTTGGGCTCATCTTTTCCGTTCTCTTGCTGTTCACGCCTGCGAAGTCCGTCGCAGCAGACTGCGGCCCGACCGTCTCCGTGACCATCAACGGTGACACCAAAGTGGACGGCTACACCCAGGAGCAGCTGAAGAATGCTGCGGCGATCATGGGTGCAGGCAAGGCTCTGAAGCTGTCTGCAAAAGGTCAGATGATCAGCGTCATGGTTGCTCTGGGGGAGTCGGGGCTGCGTGTTCTTGACCGCGGCGACGCCGCCGGGCCAGATTCCCGGGGGTTGTTCCAGCAACGCGGGAACGGTGCTTGGGGATCGTACGCGGACCGGATGGACCCGATCATCAGTGCGACGAACTTCATCAAGGCGCTGCAGAAGGTCGACGGCTGGGAGCTGCTGGAGCCGACCATTGCCGGTAACAAGGTCCAGCGCAACGCTGACCCGTACCACTACCAGAGGTACTGGCCCGAGGCCGTGAAACTTGTCCAGGCACTCTCTGACGGCAATTTCTCACTGGAAGGCAGCGACTGCGCGATCCCGGGACAGTCCGGCGCCGGAGATGACTACCCGTGGAACAACTCACCCACTTGGATGCAGGCGGGAGCGGGCGCAGCGGCCGCATCGCCGCTGGGCATGTTTTACCGCGAATGCGTGGACTTTGCCCTGTGGCGCGTGAACCAACAGATGGGATCGACCAGCGCGCCGTTCAAGTTCCTCAATGGCACCTTCCGCCCGGACGGCCAGAAGTTGGGTTCGGCGCTGACGTGGAAGGCCGGCTGGGATGCCAAGGGCTGGCCCACCGGTTCCGTTCCTCGTGTCGGGGCGGTTGTCTGGTACGCGCCGGGGGCCGGGG
>NZ_JBNHHB010000155.1:0-12071 GCF_059091905.1 Arthrobacter sp. Dra40 | reverse complement strand
ACCAGCCAGGGCAGGCTGAATCCCTGCAGCACCAAGGTTCCGCCCACTACGGCCAGGGCGGCGAGGACGAGAACCTGGCGGTGGGGTATGTCCTGCGGCAGGACCAGGGCTGCTGCCAGGGTCACCACGCCGCGCATCCCGGCCCACGAGACAACGGCGGGTACCTGCCAGCCCGGCGCCGGGTCCGATCGTCTGATCCGCGGGACCAGGCGCGGGAGGTAAATGGTGGGAAATACCCAGACCGGGCGCAGGACCAGTACTGACAGGAGCACCACCGCGCAGGTCCACCAGGCGCGCCCGATACCGAGCGGGTCAGCGTTCGCGGCATCGATGATCGATCGCACCTGCAGCCCGATCAGCAGGAAGACGGAATTTTCCAGCAGGAACTGTACGGTGGCCCAGTTGCTGCGCTGGCTCAACCGGGATGCACCGCCGGGCATGGCGGGACTCCGAGTGCCGATGATCAGTCCGGCGACGACCACCGCCAGGACGCCGGAGGCATGGATTGCCTCGGCCGGGATGAACGCCACGAAGGGAGCGGCCAGCGACATTGAGGTGTTAATGGCTACATTGCGCACCCTCCTGCGGATCTGCAGCAGCAGCCAGGCAGCAGCCGCTCCGGCCGCCGCTCCGCCGGCCACCGCGAGCAGGAACTCCAGTCCGATCTGCAGCAGGGTGACACTGCCGGCTATCGCGGCAATCGAGGCCCGGAGTAGGACCAGTGCTGTTGCATCGTTGACTAGCGACTCGCCCTCAAGGATGTTCACGATCCGCCGCGGCATGCCCACCCGCCGGGCGATCGACGTGGCGGCCACGGCGTCGGGTGGCGCGACCACGGCGCCGAGGGCAAACGCGGCCGGCAGCGGGACGTCGGGCAGCAGCCACCAGACCACCAGTCCGATGGTGACGGTACCGAAGATCACGTAGCCGACCGAGAGCAGTCCGATCGACCGCTTGTTGGCCTGGAACTCCACCACCGAGGTGCGCAGTGCTGCCGCATAGAGCAGCGGCGGCAGGACCCCGATCAGGACGATGTCCGGGATCAGGACCACCGGTGGAATGAAGGGCAGATAGGAGCCCGCAACGCCGGCCAGCACCAGCAGGAGCGGGACGGAGACTTTCAACCGGCGGCCGAGCGCGCTGACCGCGCAAACCACAACCACCAGGGCCAGCAGACTGACAGCGACGTCCATGAACCAATTCTGGCAGGATGCTCCGGTCAGCGGTGCGTGCGCAGGAATTCCGCGGCCGGGTGCGCCAGCGAGGCTCCGGCGTCGTCGTCGGCGGCGCGCTTGAGCCCCTTGACAGCGAAGGAATGGTCGCCGCCTTCCTGCCAGGCGAGCGTCGCGTTGGGCCCGATCCGCGCCACCACGGCCTCAAGCAGCGCCGGGGTGGCGAAGGCGTCGCCGGTCCCTGCAGGAAGAGCACGGCAGGTCCATTCCGTAGAGGTGCTCGTCGCGGAGCTTGTCCGGCTTGCCCGGCGGGTGCAGCGGATAGCCGAGGTAGACCAGCCCGGCTGCGGGAATGTTCTCGGCTGCGGAGGCAGAACTCCCGGAGTTCCTGCGCCCGTCTGGTGAGTCGGGCATGGTGCACGCGGGCGGTGACGACGTAGGCGGCGGGACCGCGTCTTTTATTGGTACGGCGATCAAGCGGATGATCCAAAGTTCGCCACAAACGTTCTAGGCGATGCCCGAGCTGCTGCCAGGCGACTTCGCACCCTTACTGACACAATCGAGCATCCGTCTCGAGGCGCGCCCCCCTCTTAGCTGGATCTACACAATGCGCTTTTGGCTCTTAGCGCGGACGATGCACCGATTGGTCTTCGATGATTCAGCTGTGAACAGGCTCGTCGACGACGAAACCCCTATCCATTGGGAATGGCCGCGGACATTGAGCGGCCGTGTTGGTGATCCTCTCCCGCAGGGTGTAGCTGCTCCACCTCATGCACAGGATGGCCCATGCCCGCAGGCCCATCAGTTCCCCCGTCGTCCGGCGATCAAGCCGGCCCACGAGTGGCTCGCGACGTCGTCGGCTCGAAGGAAAACGTAGGCGCTCCGAGACCAAGCGCACCGCAGGCCCCCCATGGCCCGAATGACCCGCCTGCTTGCACGGATCGCCGGGCTCCCGCTCAGACGTTAAACCGGAACTCCACCACGTTCTGTGGCTGAATAGCCTTATTGTCATCCTTACTGTGATCACGGCCGCCCCCTCGCGGTTGGAGTATCGAGATAGTGCGCGCGGTCTCCGGCATGGAAAGCGGCGGAAGTGCACAGCAATTCCTGTGCGACTTCAAGTAGGCCTACCGCCGACGAAGTGCTGGCATTATTGTCGAGTCCCGGCATTGCCCGGAGGCGCTAAGGAGTGCCTACTGGTGGGAGGAGCTCGAACCACCGATATAGCTTGCCGCGAGGCTGTCTCCACCCTCGAAATTGCGCCTGTCATAGGCAGCGGCAGGCGAGGCTCCAGCTAATAACCATTGGAGGCAACATGTTCGCTCGAGTCAGCACTTACCGAGGCAGCCAGGACACTTCCAGCGGACCCCCGGAGGATATCGTCAAGCGGGTGCTGGAACTCCCCGGCTGCCGGGGCTTCTATTTCATGAACGGAAAGGGGAACGGCAAATCCTTGTCCATCGCACTATACGACACGGAGGAAAACCTGACTGCAAGCAAGGAAATGGCGAGCAGCCTTCGCTCTGAGGCAAGTAACTCCCTAACGCTGGAGATCCTTGAAGTCGAAGAGTACGAAGTCGCCACCGACAAGCTCAACGACTGAGCGCATGCATTCAGCCGGTCGGATGCGGCACGTCCCGTAGCCGACCTGGTATGGGCAATGCCGATGAGGATCACGCCCTGAGCCTAAGCGTTTCCCAAGCGCCCCGAGCAAACCACCGCCGCCGTCGAGGCCGCGCTGGCGGCGAGGACGATTTTCGCGCCCTTCCTGGCAAACGAAGGGCTGTGGCGGTAGCCCGGCAGCGCCTGCCTCTGCGCTCCCAGGTGAACGATTCGTTAAAGCCCTCGTGCAAATTCGTCAACCGCTTACACCGGGCCGAACACTGCCGCCAGAGTCGTCGAAGCGTCTTCTATTCGTAGAACTCGAAGCGCGGCTCGCCCTGGACTCCGGCCCGCTGCATCGCATCTTTCAGTTGCGGGAGGATCGTGAAGGCGCGGGCCTTGTCGACGGAATCGAAGTAGCGGGAGCACGAGAACGTTGTTCGGGTCGTCGACCATTCGGTGCACGGACTCGCTGGTTACCTCGGCGAATTCCTGCATGTCTGCCACGGAATCGTAGACCTTTCGCCAGTCGTCGTAGTCGGCGACGCGGTGCAGTATGAGTAAGAGTGCCATTGCGTGCTCCAAGGGTTGGATCGGGTTTGCGCGCCATCCACGGGAGTAGGGGCTGCTGGACAAGATTCGAACTACGCCTCAGCATTCATACCGGGTAGGGGCTGGCGAGGATTCCGCCGCCGCGGGCGTCGAGGGGACTGTTCTCGGGCACTGGGACAGCCGATAGCCACTGCCCTAGCGCGGCCGAAGGGCACCCTGACGCGACCTTATTCGACCATGGATTCACAGGCACCAAGCGTGAGCGTCCTGGACTGGAAACGGCGCTGGCCGCGTGCCGCGCCCGGGATACTCTCTCCGTGAGCAAGCTTGATCGTCTCGCCCGTTCCCTGCCCGATGCTTAGTGACATCGCTGACGAGCTCACCCGCAAAGGGTGGCCTTGAACCTTGGCGGCAGTATCTACGATCCCCACGACCCAGTGGGTGAACTCCTCTTCACCGTCCTGGGGATGGCGGCAGAGTTCGAAGCCGACCTGATCCCTGCCGGGACCCGGGAGGGGATAGCCGTGGCCAAGCCAAAGGCCGGCTCCGGGGGAAGAAGCCGAACTCCCCAAAGCCCGAGAGTCCCACCTGGTCAGGCTCCACTGGGATGGCGCACACACCACGACCGAGATCGGCGAACTCTTCGGCGTCGCCCGTTCAACGCGCTACCGAGCCATCCAGCGCGCACCCCAGCCCCTGTGACTCAGAGCGCCATCTACCGATCTCAGAATGCCGCCAAAGAACGACCAAACCACACGCCTGCTGTCTGTGTCCAGCGGGACGGACTTGCACGCTCGTCTCGAGTTTGGCGGCAGCGACCAGAAAACTGAAATCAAGCGACATTACACATTAAACCTAAATTCCACCACGTTCCATCAAAGAGAATGCTCTGCCCGTCACTACGCACTCATCATCTGCCCCATCCCCTCGGGCGAGAATCCGGGGCAACAGCACAGCCGCAACCCCGTTCGTTCCTAGCCGTCCAGGTCCAGTTCCATGGTGACCGCCACGCAGACGCCGGCAAGGCCGCACTCCGGGCAGTCAGTCCGAGCCGCCGGTCTGCTGTTCGTGCCGCCAGTACCCTGCGATAGCGCCGAGCCGACCAATGTCTTGGGCCGCCCCGGACGATGACTTCGAGTATGCAGTCCAGCAAATCGGCCTCCACACGATGGCGATGGTCTACTAGCACAAAGAAAGCACGGAGCTCATGCGACAGCAAAGCCGCGAGAGTTGGGAACGGAGTCAGCTGTTCAGAGCGTCGACGCCAAATTCAAGTCCTCCCTTCCGAGCGTGAGCCGCGGAGGCCTGTTGCAGACGACCGAACTGAACCTGACTCGCAAAGCCTTTCGCTACGAGATCGAATAGCAGCACTAGGCTGTCATCTTGTTCGCCAGTTCGTGCTTCTCCGGGGTGACCTCCACCGGCAGGTTTGGCCTGACATTGTTGTCGAACCAGGCGTCGTGCTGCGTGGCCGCCTCCCAAATTTCCACAACGGTCATCCCGCCTTCGCTCTCATAGGCGTAATGGGCGTTGAATCCGGGGGCGGCCATGAGTTTGTCCCCAAGAGCGGCGGCGATTCCTTCGTACTGTTCCCGGGTCAGGCCGGGCACAAGGCTTTGGACCAGAACAGTCATGGCGGACTCCTTTGTAGGCGACTGCCGGCCGGGCGGACGGATCCCGCGGACAGAGCCGGCACAGCCGAAGCCTACGCCGGTAGCGGAGGCTGCGACAGGGCTGAGTTCTGCCCCGTGGGGCTGCGCTGACTCCGTCGTACACAGGGGGTCACAACAGGAAGTTACTTTCGGGGAAAAGTGACTGGCTCGCCTCAACTCAGGACAGGCCGATTCCCGTTTTAAACCGGGCCCAAGCGCAGGGCGGGAGGGCTGGAGGCCACCCTTCGGATGGCACTTTGGTGGGTCGTCCTGCTCGCCGGTTGCAGGAAGACCGCAGGCGAGGGATAAGGCTCTCCATCCATGAAAAACGATGCGTCAAACTTTCGGGGCGGGGGGCTCGCTCACCTCAGCGTTCTAACCGTCCGGCACATGGTCTGGCACTGGAACATTGGCCAGTCATTCCTTGTGCTCCGAAATGTTGGCGGCATCATCTTGACTAGTCGGGGTGACCGCAAAAGCGCATGGCCGCCAAGAACACGGGATCTTAGCGGTTATCGCTAACGGTCTCAGGGAGATCAGGGACTATACATTAAACCTAAACTCGACCACATCGCCGTCGGCCATCACATAGTCCTTGCCTTCGATCCGCACCTTGCCGCGGGACTTGGCCTCCGCCATCGACCCTGCGTCAATCAGGTCGGCGAACGAAACCACTTCGGCCTTGATGAAACCCCGTTGGAAGTCCGAGTGGATGACGCCGGCAGCCTGCGGTGCGGTGTCGCCCCGGTTGATGGTCCAGGCTCGCGCTTCCTTCGGCCCAGCCGTCAGGTAGGTCTGCAGGCCCAGGGTGTGGAAGCCGACCCTCGCCAGCTGGTCCAGCCCGGATTCGTCCTGGCCGTTCATCTCCAGCATCTCGCGGGCTTCTTCCTCGTCCAGTTCCACGAGGTCCGCTTCCAGCTTGGCATCCAAAAAGACGCAGTCGGCCGGCTCCACCAGCGCGCGCAGTTCGGCCTGGCGCTCCGGGCTGGCCAGCACGGCGTCGTCCACGTTGAACACATAGATGAACGGCTTGGCGGTGAGCAGGCTCAGTTCCTTGAGGTTCTCCACGTCCAGCTTGTCGCTCTCCACCGAAGCGAAAACGGTGTCGCCACGCTCCAGCACCGCCTGGGCCGCCTGCATGGCAGCCAGCTCGGCGGCGTCGCGCTTCTTGATCTTGACTTCCTTCTCCACCCGCGGAATGGCCTTCTCCAAGGTCTGCAGGTCGGCCAGGATCAGCTCGGTGTTGATCGTCTCCATGTCCGAGCGCGGGTCCACCTTGCCGTCCACGTGCACTACGTCGGGGTCGTCGAAGACGCGGATGACCTGGGCAATTGCCTGTGCCTCGCGGATGTTGGCCAGGAACTGGTTGCCCAGCCCTTCACCTTCGGACGCGCCCTTGACGATGCCGGCGATGTCCACGAAGGACACGGTTGCCGGGAGGATCCGCTGCGACCCGAAGATCCCCGCCAGCTTCTCCAGCCGGGGGTCCGGCAAGGAAACCACGCCGACGTTCGGCTCGATGGTGGCGAACGGGTAGTTCGCCGCGAGCACGTTGTTGCGGGTCAGCGCGTTAAAGAGAGTTGATTTGCCGACGTTGGGCAGTCCGACGATGCCAATAGTTAGAGCCACGGTAGTCAAGGATACCGTGGCCGGGACACAAGGACCGGCGTTCCCTGTTTTGTCCGAGGCAGCTGGCATCGTGAAGGCATGGATGCATCGCATGTACTTCTCGCTCTTCTGGCCTTGTTCGTTGGCGCCGCGGCCGGAGCCGTGGCCGTGGCTGTCCTTTTCCGCCGCCGTCTGGCGGATCTGCAGGACGCTTCAAAGCACGACGGCGACCGGCTGGCAGAGCTCTCTGCCCGCCTCGCCGGGGTGGAGGCGGAGCGCCGGATGCTCGCCGAGCAGAACAGGCAGCTCTCCGCCCAGGATGAGCAAGAGAACACGGTGCTGCGTGCCCTGATCCCTGTCGGGGAGAAGCTCAAGCTGGTCCAGCAGCAAGTCAGTCTGCTGGAACGGGACCGGGTGGAGCAGTTTGGTCAGCTCGCCGAGCAGCTGCGCGCAGCCCAGCGCAGTGACGAGGCTCTGATGCGTTCCACGCAAACGCTCGCCTCCGCGTTGCAGTCCAACTCCGCCCGCGGCCAGTGGGGCGAGGTGCAACTGCGCCGGGTCGTGGAAGCGGCCGGCATGCTCCCCCATGTGGATTTTGACGAGCAGGTCCATCTGGCCGGCGCGGACCGGACCGGCCGCCCGGACATGCTGATCCGGCTGCCCGGCGGAAAGTCCATCGTCGCGGACGCCAAGGTACCGCTGCGGGCCTACCTTCAGGCCCAGGAGATTCCGGTGGCCGCATCGGCCGCCGAGCAGCAGCAACGTGTCCATCTGCTGGCGGCCCACGCCAAGGCGGTGCGCGGACATGTGGATGCTTTGGCGGGTCGCAAGTATTGGGAGCAGCTGCAGGCCTCACCCGAGTTGGTGCTGTGTTTCCTGCCCTCGGAAGCGGTGCTGTCCGCCGCCCTGCATGCTGATCCGGGTCTGCTGGACCATGCGTTTGCCCGCAGCGTTGCGTTGGTCTCCCCCGTCTCGCTGCTGGCCACGCTGAAGTCGGTGGCGTTTACCTGGCGGCAGGAGGTCCTCAAGGACAACGCACGCGAGATCTTCGACCTGTCCCGGCAACTCTACGAGCGGCTCGGAACGCTGGGCGAGCACGTGACGCGGCTGGGTTCCTCGCTGAAGAGCTCGGTCGAGCGGTACAACTCGTTCGTCGGCACCTTGGAGTCGCGGGTGCTGCCGACCGCCCGGAAGATCAATGCCTTCGACGCCACGGTGCTGGAGGAACCCGCGGCGCCGGCAGCCTTGGAAAATACGCCCCGGTTGCTGTCGGCCCCGGAGCTGATCGAAAACAGGGATCCGGCCGCCTAGCGCGCCGGTTCCGATTCCTCCGCGCCGCGGCCCCGAGCACCCGCCCGGGGTCGCGGCCTTGCCGCTTTAGCTTGTCGGGCGGGTGACCCTGCCGCCGAGGCCGCGCGATTCATCGCCGCGTTCCTTGAGCGTGGCACGCAGTTCCTTCGGCAAGGAGAACAGAATGTCCTCTTGGGCGGTGACCACTTCCTCCACCTCGCCGTAGCCGTAGTCGGCCAACAGGCTCAAGACCTCGCGCACCAGCACCTCCGGCACGGAGGCGCCCGAGGTCACGCCGACACTGGCCACGCCCTCGAACCAGGACTCGTCCACCTGATTGGCGAAATCCACCCGGTAGGCCACTTTGGCACCGTATTCCAAGGCGACCTCCACCAGCCGGACGGAGTTGGAGGAGTTCGCAGAGCCGACCACAATCACCAGGTCCGATTGCGGTGCGATCTTCTTGATCGCCGCCTGGCGGTTGGAGGTGGCGTAGCAGATGTCATCGCTGGGCGGATCCTGCAGGGCCGGGAAGCGTTCGCGCAGGATGGAGACGATTTCCAATGTCTCGTCGACAGAGAGCGTCGTCTGCGAGAGCCAGATCAGTTTGTTCGGGTCGCGCACCTGCACAGTCCGCGCCTCGTCCGGGTTGTTGACGATCGTGGTGTGGTCGGGGGCTTCGCCGTAGGTCCCTTCGACTTCTTCGTGCCCCTCGTGACCAATCAGGAGGATCTCGTTGCCGTCGCGGGCGAACCGCACGGCTTCGCGGTGCACCTTGGTGACCAGCGGGCAGGTGGCATCAATGGTGCGCAGCTGCCGGTCCGCGGCAGACTGCACAACGGCGGGGCTAACTCCGTGTGCTGAGAAGACGACCAGCGCTCCTTCCGGAACCTCGTCCGTCTCTTCAACGAAGATGGCGCCCTTCTCCTCCAACGTGGACACCACATGCACATTGTGGACGATCTGCTTGCGCACATAGACCGGAGGACCGTAGTGCTCCAGCGCCTTTTCGACGGCGATCACGGCACGGTCCACGCCGGCACAGTATCCGCGGGGGGCTGCCAGCAGCACCTTCTTGTCGCCGTCCACTGGCGTGGCTGACGCGATCTCATCAGGAGTACGTCGCTTGCGGGGAACGGTAGGCATGGAGAGGGAGACTGCTGTACTGGCCATGCCTCTATGCTAGCCCGTGGCCTTCTTCCGCCGGTCCCCGCCCAGCAGGGCCCGCAGGGTGAGACCAGCCACGGCAATCACCAGTCCGGCGCCGGCAAAAACGGCAGCCCACGAGCGGAAATCAGCCACGGCCAGTCCGGCCAGCCTCCCCACGAACGTGACGGCAAGCTCGCTGTTGCCCGCCGCGCCCTCGGCCAAAGGCGGCACCTGACCGGCCGCCAGCCAGAGCATGCCGCCCAGCAATGCCGTGCCAATACCGGCCCAAGCCAGTGCCGTGGTGGAGCGGCGTGCGGCCAGCAGCATCAGCACCAACGCGGCGGCCGCAGCCAGCGCCGCTACCCACCACTGCGCGGCCAGGTCTTGCCAGAATGTCAGCAGGCCCGCGGTCTTGGCGGAGCCCAGCGGGACCAGGACCCGGTCCGGGACCGGAAGACTGGTGCCGAGAGCGTCCGCTACCCGCGTAACCGCCAGGCCCATGATGGGAGCAATATCCAGGGTGATCCCGGCTTCCGACGCCGTCGTTCCGGAAAACGTCAGGGTGTGCGAGTTGGCCAGGGTTTCATTCAGCGCCTCAGGAAAACCATCCAGCTCAGTGACCGCCCCAGCGGTCCGCTCGACGATGGGGCGCATCAACTCCTGCAGACCTGCCGGCAGGCCTGCAGTTCCGGCAACTTCTTCCGTTACCGCGGAGGCAAGCGCTGCGCGGAATTCAGCATCGCTGCCAAGCGGTGCAGCCAGCGACACAAACCCGTCGCGGTCAAACACCCGTTGATTTGCCCACGCTCCGACGAGTGCGGCGCCTGCAAGAAGCACAGCCAGAAGCCCGCACAGCATGGCCAGCAATGCGCGCACTGCTACCTCCGTCCTCGGCGTTCATCAGGTGGTTCGGCGGTGCCCCGCGAGCCCTGCGTCATTTGTACCTAGTACAACAGAGAATCCGAATGACAGGGATAGCTGGTAAGAATGTAGAGTCTTCGGCAGCCGCCGGAAGCACACGGAAGCACACTGCCGGAGGGGGCACTTCATGGAGTCAGGCGGGGTCCAAGGCGCGGACACCGGGAAGTCGACCCTGCCCCCGACTGCCAACCAAACGACGGCGGAGAACCCGTGGCCGCTGCGGATGCTCTCCCAGAAGCTCAAGATGCACATCGACCGCGTGCCGCCGACCTGGGTTGAGGGCCAAGTGATTGAGCTCAATCGCCGGAACTCGACGACCTACCTGACGTTGCGGGACACCGACGCCGAGGCATCGTTCAGCCTGGTGGTCTGGGGCAGCGTGATGGCACGTTTGGAGATGCCGCTCGAACCGGGGTCGCGCGTCGTGGCGCAGATCAAGCCGGACCTTTACATCAAGACCGGGCGGCTGACCATGCAGACCCGCGACATCCGGCCGGTGGGGCTCGGAGATTTGCTGGTGAGGCTGGAGCGGCTGCGCCGGGCGCTGGCCGCCGAAGGCCTGTTCGACCCGTCGCGCAAGCAGCGCCTGCCGCTGCTGCCACACCGCATCGGCCTCATCACCGGCCGGGATTCCGACGCCATGAAGGACGTCATCCGGAATGCCTCGCTGCGCTGGCCTGCCGTCGAATTCGAGGTGCGCGAGGTTGCCGTCCAAGGCGTGAACGCGGTGGCCCAGGTGATGCGGGCACTCGCGGAGCTCGACGCCCGCCAGGACGTGGATGTCATCGTCATCGCCCGCGGTGGCGGCTCGCTGGAAGATCTTCTGCCCTTCAGCAACGAAGACCTGGTCCGTGCCGTGGCTGCGGCGGCCACTCCGATTGTCAGTGCTATCGGACACGAAGCAGACCGTCCGTTGCTGGACGACGTTGCCGACCTGCGCGCCTCGACACCCACGGATGCAGCCAAGCGCATCGTCCCGGAAGTCAGCGAGGAACTGCACCGGATCGGCCAGGCCCGTGCCATGCTGGCCCGGCGGGTGGAGCAACTGGTCCATCGCGAATCCGAACGGCTGGCCACCCTGCGAAGCCGTCCGGTGATGGCGAATCCAGCCGGCATGGTGGATGTCCGGGCGGACGATCTCCACCGGCTCATCTCACGGGCCCATCAAGCGGTCTCCGCGGCCGTGCACCGGGATACGGACCGGATTGCCCATCTCAAAGCGCAGGTACGTGCGCTTTCGCCTCAGAACACGCTGGACCGCGGCTATGCCGTAGCCCAACTGCCGGATGGCCACGTGCTGCGCGATGCAGCCGACGCTCCCCCCGGAACCCGGCTGCGTCTCCGCCTCGCGGTCGGCGAGGTCGCCGCCGAAACACTCCCCTGACGCCGCTCCCGAAATCCCACGAGCACCAACAAAATGATTGCACCGAAAGCGAGAACCCGATGACAGAGCAGCCAGCAGTGCCGGCCGATGTCGCGTCCTTGTCCTATGAACAGGCACGCGAAGAGCTGGTAGCCGTTGTCAGCCAGTTGGAAGCCGGCGGCGCCAGCCTAGAGCAGTCCCTGGCGCTGTGGGAACGCGGCGAAGCGCTGGCCGCCCGCTGTGAGGCCTGGCTGGAAGGCGCGCGGCAACGTTTGGACGCCGCCCGCAGCGCGACCAACGCCGGAGAGTCGCCGGTCAGTGCCGGCAGTGCCGGCAGTCCTGCATCCCCGGTCTCCCCGCTCTAGCCGCCCGGCACGCCCACAGGAAGGGCCGCCACAGCGCGGACGCCTGCCTCGCGTTGCCGCCGTTCCGGCCGCGGCTACGAGTCGGCGAGCCGGGCCTTTTCCGCGGCGACGTCGAAGTGGGCCGGTGGCCACTGCGGGTCGATGGCTTCCAACGCCTGCAGCAAAAGCTCCTGCACGGCAATCCGCGCGTACCACTTGTTGTCCGCCGGCACGACGAACCACGGCGCATCGGCTGTGCTGGTCCGGTCCAGCATCACTTGATAGGCCTGTCGGTATTCGTCCCAGAGGCGGCGTTCGTCCACATCACCCGGATCGTACTTCCAGTATTTGTCCGCCCGGTCCATCCGCTCAAACAACCGCTTGCCTTGTTCGACCTTGCCCAGATGCAGCATGACTT
>NZ_JBNHHB010000154.1:0-12151 GCF_059091905.1 Arthrobacter sp. Dra40 | reverse complement strand
TCGGAGGCCAGCCGGGGATCCAGCCGCCAGGGGATCCCGGCCCGGTCCAGGTCCATGAGCTGGCGTGGCCGCCTGTGGCCGGTAGCGGCTGAGCCGTTGCACTGGTTCAGCCGGTGGAACTGGTGGGAATCAACCTTGTCGGCCCGGCGCGGTCAAGGGAACATCACTGATATTGAGTTTTGGCGGCTTCAGGTGCGCGCCACGTCCACATCGCCGCTGCGGACCTTGGAAGTGCGGAAGCATCCAGGCTGGGACGGCTGGCGTCTGACCCGCGTGTCCGATGAATAGCAAATGGGATGCCGGTGCTTCTGGACCGACTGCCATACTGGTCTAGAGTGCGGGTGCATCCCCAGGAGGAGCGGATGACCTTCATAGACCGCCCAAAAGCGAAGGCGAGTAGCCGTCCTCGGACTGTGGGCGCTTGAATTAGACTGCGACGCCCGGCCTTTACGGAGGCTGACCTCGCCGAAGCCTTGGAGGAGCGTTTACGCACGTCCGGCACCGTCAGCCTAAATGATGTAGAGCAAATGTTTTGGGAGAAGCATTCCGGTCCCGCGGCCACAGCGGAGGGCGTCGCACAAGCCTCAGCCTCGAACGCTGCGGCCACGGTGTTGTTAGACTCCACATCGATGACCGCTGTTGAGGTGGCCGCCATGCTGAAGCTTTTGGTGTCCACCGTCCGCCACTATCGGGCGGAGGGAAAGTTTCATTCCTACTTGGCCAACGGCCGGGCCATGTTCCCGGCCTGGCAGTTCGTCAACGGCCGCACCCTTCCGCATCTGGGCCGGGTGTTAAAGGTGCTGCCCCGGGATCTGCACCGCCAGAGCGTGGCCGGGTTCTTCCAGACCCCGCAGCCTGAGCTGTCCGTGGAAGGCAGGACTGTGACGGTTGCGGAATGGCTGCTCTCCGGGGGCTCGCCCGAACCGGTGGTGAAGCTTGCTTCCGGGTTTGGCACCGCCTTCTGATGGCGCTGACACCGCGTCTTGCCGGAACGTCGCGAGCCCCAGTCGCCCTGGAACGATGGGAACTTCATAGACTTTCTGCAATAGAGCATCACCTAGGATCGCCCCGGAAAGTACAGGAGGAATGATGGTTGCAGCAACCCCACGACAGCTGGCGACCGAGCTGATCAACGTTCTCCAAACCAGCGCGGATCCGCTCGGGGCTCTGGAACAGGTGCTGCCCTGGCTGGTGTGGATGGGCAGCAGCGCCCGAAGCGAGGCCACCGGGGAAATCCTGCTCCGGGCCCGTGACGCCGCTGCCCGGGGGAGCGCTGACCAGCTCGCTGAAGCGATCCTTGTTTGGCACGACCATTTGACGCCCGGCCGGCCCATCGGCCGCGACGGTGACCCCGAGCGACTCGACGAAACACTGGCGCCCCTCATGCCGCCCAAGCCCTGGGACTCCCGGGAAGCCGCGCTCGAACGCGCGCAGGAGCCGTTCGCGGGGCTTCCGCCCCGAGACTGGCGCCGGATCGGTCAGATCATCTTCCGCCTAGGCGAGGAATGGCGTGCCCGCGGCAGTGATCAGCGGTTTTTCCAGTTGGTGGCCAACCTCCCCTACTACCTCGGCCTCCAAGACCGGGACGCGTACAACATCGAGGACGATGAGCTGCTCACGGCACTGACCAGGGTCCAAGAGGACCGGGACCGCGAACGGTGGTCCGAAAACAAAGTCGCCATCACCCCTGCCCCAAAGCGACCGCCGGCACCCGTGCCCGAGGCCGAGGAAACGATCCGGCTGCTCTTTCAGGCCGCCCGGGACAACGGATGGTCCGAACGCGACGCCCTGATGTGGCTGACCGCACAGTCAACATACTTTGCCGAACCTGACCAGCGCGGCGTTGACCACCTCGACAAACCCGAATTTGTCGCCGAACGGGCACGGACCGCATTCGGCATCAACTGGTGACCGCACACGGCCCTGTCCAGTGGCAGCGACTTACAGAATCTGCCTGCGGACAGTGAGTCACGAGGCGCAAGTGCCTTGGGCGAAAGCCTCGGTAACACCAATCATTTCGGGGCTACGCTGCGGCTTGATATAGAGCACAGGCGGATTGCCCTGCAGCCTGTGGTTGGCACCCAGCTGCCATGCGACGGCGATGTTCCTGCCTTCGCCTTTTCGACTGCCTTTCAGCCGCGGCAGCCGAGGCGAAGCCGGGACGCAATGGCGACCAGTGGCCCTTGGGAGATTCAAAGCCGAAGGTGTCCTCCGGCAGACGACCGTAACCGGTGCGTCTTCCTGAATGACCGTCGAATGCCCAGGTGGTGGGTGAAGGTTTCGGGAACGGGGCGCGGTTTGCGGCAGCGCGGGTGGAACCCGAACGGGTGGTAGGTGACGTATCCGGTGACGATGAAGGATCCGTGGCTTTCCATGGCCTACATGTGCCCGGAACGTCCTGCCGGCCTACCCATTGCGCCTGCGGGGCGGGTTCGCTTTCCACTCGTGGTAAAGCCAGACAACACCGCCGGCCAGGACACAGCCGATTATCCCCAACACTGTTCCAGCTACAGTCGGACTGTCCGCCAGACTGCACATCAGCATGGGCGGGGTTGTTCGGGGTTGAAACGGGTCCGGCAAGATGATGGGCGAGTAATGCCCAAATGACAGCGGATAGGCAACCGCACAGTCATCGCGGATCTCGTTCAGGAAAAAGGTGACGAGCAGCCCGACAATAGCATTTGCGCCGATCACAGAGGCGACCATTGGGCCGCTGGTATGTGAATGGTCTTGATGGGACGAGCCTTGAGACCCAGCCATGGGACCATAGTTCACGGGTTAGCGGGGCTTGAAAAGAGTTTCCCCGGACCTTGGGGCGTTTCACCGAAGTATAGAAGTTTGTCCTATCCTTCGGGCCCAGTAGGTGTAGAGGACCGACCGGCGGTCCGGCAGGAGTGCAGACGGCCATGTTCGAAACCGGGGCCGGTTCGCGTTCGGCGCCCAATTCAAGGTTCTCCACGATGCTTGCGTTCGCTGTCGAATAAGAACACAGCCAAAAACATGAGCCCAATTATCGTTACGACGATGAGTGCCCAATTTGACTCAGTAATCATGAAGTAGATGCCAACAACCAGCATCAGGACTAGCGGTATGCCCATCATGAGAGTTAGGAATCGCCCTCTTTCACGGTAAGTCCAGACCTGCCCTCTTTTCGGGAACATTGCCACTCCAATCTAACGAAGCGCGTTACCTATCCGACCAGCGGGCAGCGAATTTGACCCACCCCGTGGAGCGGTCCTGGATGCCGGCCTTGAAGGTGTAGGGGTTTGGGCAACGGCGATGGATTTCTGGAGCGTCACCTTCGTCGAACATTCGTTACGTATCCCCAAACTGCAGTCGCGAGCAATGCAACAGCGCACAGAAGGATAGCTGCTCTAGGAACGGCTTGACTCGAATCCAAAACGAGCGCGGCGTATAGCGCCGCCAACAGTGCAAAGATCGCCATGGACACGTATACAGCCATGTGCTGCCTCTTACGCATGCCCTGCCTCGATTCGATTGGGCTGATTGCACTTCAACAAGAGTCCGCAGCTCCTATGGCCGACAATACACCGGTGCCCGCAGAGACCACGGCCCCAACCACTAGCGGAGCCGCAGCAGCCCCCACTCCGCCGGTTGCGGCGGTCACGGCGGCCGCCGATGCCAGGGCGCCTAGATACACGGCATATCCCAGGCCGATGGTGAGTAGTCCGGCTCCCCCGACGCAGGTGAACGAGATCAGTCCTGTTGGATCGATGTTGTTGATGGGGTCGCAGGCGGCGTAGGCGTAGCGGTTGGCGTTGGCGGGGTCCAGGGGTGCGTCGAGGGGGTCCTGCTGAGTCCAGCGCCCAGTGACGGCGTCGTACCAGCGGGAACCGAATTTGACCCACCCCGTGGAGCGGTCCTGGAGGCCAGCCTTGAAGGTGTAGGGGTTCTGGGTTTTGCCGCGGCCGCCGGAGTCCTTGGTGAGCGTTGGCACTCCGTAGGGGTCGAAGGTGTAGGCGAAGGCGGTGTAGGCGCCGCTGGTGACCAAAGCTGCGGGGTTGCCGGTGCCGTCAAAGATGTACAAGGACTGCAGTCCGGTGCTGGTGCGCAGCATCAGCGGGGCCCCGGTGACCGGTTCGTGTTCGATGTAGGCCGTCTCGGCAGCCTGCTTGACCTGCTCGATGATTGGCAGGCCCTGAGCGTCAGTGCGCCCGTAGGTGAAAGCGCAGTTGCCGTCGCTGATGGTTTTCTGGGTGAGCATCTCGTTCTGGTTCGTCCCGGCGTACGTCTTGGCGTAGGTGACGCCGTTCTTGCCGGCCCCGGTCATCTGGTCAGCCCCGTTGTAGGTGTAAGTCCCCTTTGGATCCGCGGTGAGGTTCCCTGCTCCGTCGTAGGTGTAACCCGCGGTGGTGATCTGGTTGGCAGCATTTACGGTGAAGTTCGTCGCCGGGGTGGTGCCCCCGGAGGAGGTCAACCTGAACCGTACTGGGTCTGGTAGAGAATCTTTCCTCACCGGAGAATGAATCATGACCAGCGGAATCAAGTACGAACAGGAATTCAAGGACCGTGCCGTGCGCTTGTATATGGAGCGGCGCGCGGAGCACCAGGAGGAGTCCAAGGCGGCCACGATCAGGCATGTGGCCAAGATCGTCGGGATTCCGGATGACACATTGCGGACCTGGTCGCGGAAGGCTGAGGTCGACGCCGGGGACCGTCCCGGGGTGACCAGCGATATGGCCGCTGACCTGCGCCGGCTGCGGCGGGAGAACGCGGAGTTGAAGCGGGCGAACGAAATCCTGAAAACCGCATCGGCTTTTTTCGCAGCGGAGCTCGACCGCCCACGGCAATAATCGTTGAGTACATCGATGCTTTCAGGCACCGTTTCGGGGTCGAGCCGATCTGCCGCGTTCTGAGCGGGAACGCCGGAATAAAGATCGCCCCGTGCACCTACTACGCGTATAAATCCCGCCCGCTTTCCGCCCGGGCCGCGTCGGATCTGGTGATGATCGAAGTGATCACCACTGTCCATAAGCAGAATTTCAGCTGCTACGGAGTGCTCAAGATGTGGCACGCGCTGAACCGGCAGGGTCACCGGATCGGGCGCGACCGGGTGGGCCGGCTGATGCGCCAGGCAGGCCTGGCCGGCGCCGTCAGGGGACGCCACCGCACCGTGACCACCCACCGGGACCGGGAAGCGCCCCGGCACCCGGACCGGGTCAACCGCGGCTGGGACATCACCGTGCCGAACACCGTATGGGTCGCGGACTTCACCTACGTGTGGACGTATGCGGGATTCTGCTACGTCTCGTTCATCACCGACGTGGCCTCCCGGATGATCCTGGGCTGGAAAGCATCCATGTCGAAGGAAGCGTCGCTGGTGACCGATGCGCTGGCCCAGGCGCTGTTCGCCCGCCGCCGCGGCAAGGTCCGGTTCACGTCCAACGGACTGATCCACCACTCCGACGCAGGCTCGCAGTACACGTCCATCGCGTTGACCGAGAAACTGGCCGAGGCCGGGATCGCCGGTTCGATCGGAACCGTGGGAGACGCCCTCGACAACGCTTTGATGGAGTCGACCATTGGCCTCTACAAGACCGAGTTGATCGATGCCGATCCGACTCGCACGTGGACGTCGCGGCAAGCCGTTGAGACCGCGACCGCCGAGTGGGTGCACTGGTTCAACCATCAGCGTCTCCATTCATCCATCGGCTACCAGACCCCGATAGAGTACGAACACCATTTCCACCTGAACCGCACCCGGGAACCCCTGAGTGCGTGAATCCCGAGCCTCTACGAAACCCAGCACGGTTCAGGTCACCCGCCCGGACGTGTCATAGGCTAAGTTGGTGACCGCCCCGGTGGGGGTGGTGATCTTCGAGATCCGGTTCCCGGTGTAGGCGAAGGTCGTTACCTTCCCGGCCAGGTCGGTGAACCCGGTCAGGTCCGTGCTGGTTTCGAAGGCCACGGACCGGGTCGCGGTCCCGCTTGTCTGGGAGATTCCGGCGAGCCGTCCGGTGTGGGAGTCATAGGTCAGGTTCGCCGTCCGGGCGCCGGCTGTGCCCTTGGTGGAGACAACCTTGGTGGGCCGGGGGCCGGCGTTTTCGATGGTGCTCTTGTTCGCATTCCTGTCAGCAAACGAGACGGTCCTGCCATCGGCGTCGAAGGTCACCACCTCGGCGGTGGTCTTGGAGGTGAGTGTAAAACCGCTGGCGGTCTTGACCAGGTCAGCCTTCACACCGGGCGGGGCCGTGTACGCGGTGGCCGATCCGGCGACCGGAGTGAACAGCGCGGAATAGCCATCACCGCCCGTGTAGAGGATGCCGGTGGCCGTGGTCGACAGGAAGCCTGCCGGGCCCATCATGAGATTCCAGCGCGGGGATACCAGCCCATCGGTTTCCGTGGACAGCGAATTGAACGTTGCCCCCAACGGAACGTCCCCGCTGATCCCTGGCAGGAACAGGGCGGAGATCGAGACCATGAGGTTGCCGGTGCCCACATCCACCGATGCATCCACCTGATCAGTCAGGGGGATGGGCAGGCGGGTCGCCCCGGGCCGGGAGCCCACCTGCCCCGCCGTGGTGGAGTCTCCGGCTGGAAGCACCATCGGGACGACCGCGTGCACCGGCGCGGAGGAGCCCAGCACCAGGGCCAGACCCAAGGTCCCGGAAAGGACTGTCCGGGACAAAAAAGGAACCGGCGGCATTGAGCCGCCGGTTTGATTAGGAATTGTACGTGGCGCGCGGCGCCGAGACCCTAAACGCATGATGCCCCCCAGCTTGAAAAACGTTCAATGCGCATCACGGTACACCTGCATAGTCGAAGACATACCTCAGTTTTTGCGCAGAATATTGGATTCGCCCAGAAGACAGCTCAGGAGCTTAGGGATGATTGCATTTCTAACCACTCACGCCCATAATCCTGTAGCCGACTGCCTTGTGCGGGTGCCCTGCCATGAATGCTCCTTTCAGCTGCTGGTGGCCAGCAGGGATTCGAGGCGGCCTCGGGCAGCGAACAGCAGGGGCCCATCAGACTTGGCTCATTTATATGGTTCTATCCTTCACACCTGCCATGGTTTGCACGACGGTGGCCCCGACGTTTGTCGTTGCGTTCGCGAGCATGGTCGTGGAGGTCCTACGCATTGACTGTAAGTAGATGTCGCATCCTGATTTTGCGGTCAGTACATCGTCATTTCCTGGTGCCGGCGCAACCCACTGCGGTTATGAGGCCCAGCCGGCTGCGTCCCGCCGCGCCAGAAGCACCACCGCATCCAAGTCCCAGCCTCGTGCCAGCCATTCAACTGCATTTTTGCCGTCGAGCTGACCCGGTACGCGCCCCAGGAGCCAGAAGGCCCAGGTCCAACTGTCGGCCGTACCGGCGGAGAGGACTCCAAGGACTTCAGACAGGCCGGAGATCGGTTCTCCGTCCTTTCGGAACTGCCAGGTCGGATAGAGCCACTGGTTCTCCTCAGTCAGCAGGCCCAGCAGCCGGTGCGCCGCCCGTTCCCGGGACTGGGCCTCCGGCGTGAGGCAAAGCCAAGAGGCCAGACCTTCGGCGTCGTAACAGGGGCCGATGATCTTGGCCGTGCGGTTGCGTTCGTCCATCATCCCGCGCGGCCACTCCTCTCTCACTGTTCGAGACTTGACCCGTACACCCAGTCCACGATCTCTTTGATCTCATCCGGGTTGGACAGGAACCATTCGGCACCCGGGGCGTTATCCAACTGCAGCCCTCTGAGGTAGAGAATCGAATGAAGACCCTGTTCAAGCCTGTGCGGCACGTCGGTTCGACGCTGGTAGGCGATCACGGGCACCTCAGGCATGGCCGTGCCTTGTTGCTGTGTCACGCGGAAATAGGAATCGCTTGAAGCAGTCATCCCGATTTTCACTGGCCACCCTGCTTCCTCCTTTCGGAGGGCCAGTTCCTTATAAGACGGGAAGTAGTACACGTAAACACGGCCTGACCCCTCGCCCTCATCCGGCCCTTCACTAATTAGATCGATTCCTTCGCCGGCGGCAACGTCCCAGTCGGCACTCGAGTCAGCTAGCCCCTGGAGGTCAACATGGCTGTTCACGCCTTCCCTCCAGCGCCACCAACCGGCCTTGCCAGCCTGTACGACAAGCCCCGCGCGGACCAGTTCGCTCATGGCTTTGCTGGTGAGTACTTTGATGTCCGTATTTGTAGGTGCCCCACCTCTGGCCAAGTGGTATTCCAGTGTTCGCTCAAGTGCGGAGCGCTGGAAAGTCTGTTCGTGCACGACAGCTCTGGCGATCTCTGCCATAATCCTTGGCGTAAGCCGTCTTCCCTCATACTTGTATCTGGACGAAATGGGCGCAGTGCCTTCATCTTGCTCCATATCCTCACCTCCATTTGCCGGGCCTGACCGGTAGCTCCCCTTCAGCCCGTGTAGGCATCATCGGCCCAAGCGTGCGCGGCGGTGAAAACCGCATCTAAGTCTTCTTCCCGGATTGCTCCAATGGGGCTGCGCCCACCGAGCATCGGATTTGGAGACATAAAGAACCTTTGGGCCGAACCGATGCCCTCTTCGCAAACAATTTCCCAAGCATCCGAGGCGGCTCTTAGCCTGGCAATCTCAGCGCGACTAGGCGAGGCAGAACCACTTGCCCAGCGCAATGGAGCGTCCCGTTCTATGTTGCCTGTCATGGAGGCCACAAGCGCTGGGGTTAGATGCCTGACCAGCAATGCCGCGACACCGTCGATGTCTTGCTGATGATTCATAGCTAGTCGATTCTCTCGAGGGACACGACTGGAGTAGTCTCGCGGAGGGTCAGCACGCCGTCCTCGCGTATATCGACCCAGATGTATCCCCGCCGAAAAAGTCGCAGTTGGTGGATCGACAGGAGCCTGAGCGTCTGACTGTCCCTACGAAGGTCGGCCACCGGAAGTTGGGCGTACTCGCCGCACTGACCCTCCTTAGCTGGCAGGCGTGTCAGCGTCCGACAGCCTGGCGTCAGGTCCAGAATGTACACCGAACCCGAAGCGGTGCGGACCCGCCAGATCCCGTCGTCGCGGTCGGTGAGCCGATCCTTCAGCTCGACCATGGTCAGCAGCACCTGTCGGGCCGCGGGATCGCCCAAACCGTCGAGGTCCTCGATCCCGTCCACGCCCACCCGCATGCCGGGCACAATGCGCTGGACCGCTTCGCGAAACCAAGGCAGGGTGCGCGCCGATACGGTCCGCCCAACGCCCGTACGCACGACCAGATACAGATCGACCGGTGCGTCAAAGGTACCCAGGGTAGGGTCCGAGATCACCCACACCCGGTCGAACGCGATTCTCCGGCCAGCAACCAAAATTTGCATCCGCTGCCTAGCCGTTAGCTCATCCACAGCCTGATCCGTACCTTTGTAGAGGTCACCGCCTTTACCCATAAACGCGCGGCTCCTTTCACGGCCATTACCCACGACGCCCCCCGACTTCCTGTCCAGGTCCAGGAGCGTGCCACGCTGGTTGGCTTAACGTCTATCGCTTCAGCAATAGGGGTTATATCTGCCGTCCGGGAGGCTTCCTCTGCCATATAGAGGAAGTCCCCGCCTAGTTCGTGACGGTCGTGGTCCTTCAAGGCCATCGCATGGGGGGGCTTTCCTCGATCAGGACCTCACTTTAGATGTGGCTTGAGGGGCAACAATTTGAGCGGTCAGTTGGCTTGGAGTATCCGCGGGTTTCATGGTCTCGAATTTTTTGGGGGATGCCGGGGCGATTGTGGCGCCCATTGGAACGACGCTCGCCCTGCAGGAAGTCCGTCACAACGGTATTCCGCCGTTAACGGCAGCGGTCGAGTGCCCCCCGCGGGAATCCGCCTAGCGAGCTTGACGGTGAGATAAACACTCAATGGTCGCGCACCCATTCGAGTAGGCCGAATGTGAACTTCACTACATGTATCACTAGTAGAGCAGACAACGGTGTCAGGTTCCAGTGGCATGAGGTGTGCCTATTCGACCGTCCCAGACTCCGCAGGACCAGCAAGACCGTTGGGCTGAGATTCGAACGGAGGTTGGCGGCAGAATAAGGGCAATTAGGATCGATCAAGGACTAACTCAAGAGGCCCTTGCCCTTGAAGCTGGAATGAGCCGCAACATGGTGATCGGCCTGGAGTGGGGTAGGAAGAGCGTCGCTTACGAACGGTTGTGGGACATCGCCAATGTTCTGGGGGTCGGCGTCACAGATTTGCTAACGGGCCCAACTGCCCCAGCCAGATCACATCCATATCGTGGAGGTAGCCGGGGGCGCAAATAGGATTGCACCCGTAGCCTCCTGGCGGCCCATCAGCCCGTGGGCACTAGTCCGTTGGGGCCTGGTCGAACACTGCGCCGGAAAGGGCGGCCTCAATGGCAGCCAGATGGTGAAGTTGCATGGTGAGGTCGCCCAGCATTAGTTTCGTCAAGTACTGATACTCAATACCGGTCATTGCAGACAACTGCTTGAGCGTGACCCCCTCGTCGTCCAAGCGGCGGCGGATCCGGAGGCAAAGGCGGTGCTGTAGCCAAGCGGTGCGGGCCGACGCAGTTACTTCGCCACCGAGCCCCTGAAGAGTAGCTCGAGCGGACCTTCCGAACGAGGAGGGGTTAGCCAGCCATGATTTCGGGCTGGCTGGGCTGGGTCGGTCAGTCATGGCCTCAAGCCTAGTTTCATGACCTGCCTCAGGGTGCCGCGAAAATGGCGTGTTGCGAGTAGTAGCCAAATCGCTACTGTTGGTCATACAATGACTACTACATAACTACGGGCGATGCCGGCGGTCCGCTAGTTCAACCATCGTGTGTTGAACAAGGAGGCCGCTCAGATGGTTCATGACCCGTCCGATCCTTATCGTCACTTCTTATCTCCAGATCGCTATCTAGTCTTGTGGCGTGAGAACCAGGAGACAAGGCACCAGCAGGTTTCCTCGAAGCTTGCCGCGCTTCCCCTTGAGTACACGGAACCGGTGCGGGCGGGCCGGAATTACCAGCTGCGCCGCCACTACGAAGGCATCTACCCTGTGGTGTCTACAGGCCAAGCGGTCTGGTACGAGTCGATGCTTGAATTGCAGTGTCTTATGCAACTGGAGCACGCTGGCGACCTTGTTGCGCTTTCCACGCAGCCGATCTGCTTGGTGGGGCCGGGGCGCTTCCGGCACTACCCAGACTTCTTTTACCGTCGGCGGTCTGATGGCGTGGGGGTCGTGGTCGATGTTCGTCCAGCCGACCGGATCGACGAGGCAACTCGCGCCCGGTACGAGCTGACCTCGGCTCTGTGTCGCAGCGGTGGGTGGGACTACGAAGTCATGAATGGTCTGAGTGGGTGGGCCGCAATGAACCTCGAGTGGCTGTCCGCGTTTCGACATCTGCGATTTGGCATGAATGCCCCCGCCGCAAAGCGCGCCCTGTCATACCTTAGGATCCCGAAGCCGTTTGTGAGTGCGGTGGGGATGATTGACGACCGTGCGCCGGAGGCGGGCAAAGCCGCTCTCTACCATCTGATGTGGAAACGAGAGGTAGTAACCGTCTCTGACGGCCCGTTTTTCGAAGAGATGTTGGTCGTGTCTGCCGAGGGGGAGTCGTGAATCACGCAAGTGGATTCCGTCTCGGTGACACCGTCGCATTCGATGATCGGGAGTGGGTGGTCTCCACCATTGCCGGAACGGTCTTCGGCCTGCGAGACGTGCTCTCCGGCGAAATGCTTTCGACCACGTTGACTGAGCTTGTCCAATCCGCTGGACGGTCGGACGTGTTTGATCCGGCAATGTCTAGGTTAGGCCCGCTGCAAGGCGCTGATGAAGCAACTCTCTTGCTCGCCCGACATGTGCGTGAGCTGGTTGAAGGCGCTGCGCCAGACGGGGGAGAGGCCCGTCCCGAATACCAATTAACCCTTCCGCAGGGCCAGCGCATCGCCCGGAAGCTGGAGGAGCTTAGGCACCTTGGTATCGCCTTAGGCAATAGCACTTTGCGCCGTTATATTGCTCGGTACAGAAAGTATGGCCCAGCTGCTCTGATTGATGGCCGCTCCGCGCGCATCTACCTTCCTCTAGAAGGCGTAGCTGACGAGGTCATCTCGATCTGCGAGCAGCTGCTTCGCGAGAGTCTTCATCGGTCATCGAAACCGTGGAGCATCTTCGCTGCTGAGGTTCGTAAGCGCTTCCTAGAGGAATTGCCGGACAAGGTTTCGCTCCTTCCTCGCAAGGACAAGATAATTC
>NZ_JBNHHB010000153.1:0-12537 GCF_059091905.1 Arthrobacter sp. Dra40 | reverse complement strand
GACCCGGTTGTACATACCGGGTCCGGTCCGTTCCCCGCCCTTTCAGCCGGCGGTGGGCGCCTGGTCAGCCGACGGTGAGCGCCTTGCGGAGGAAAGCATTGACGGTGTCCCCAGCCGCCAGATAGTGCGATTCAGAGGGCAAGGCCGCCTGACGGCGTGCCCCCCGCAGCCGGGCGGCAGGCTGTTGAAGGCGTTCGTTGAGGATCAACAACGCTGCCAGCACCTCCGAGAGACCGGACTCGGTGCCGGCGGTGGCCTTCAGCAGCCGTGCGTAAATTTCCTGCAGGGCCGGGCCTGGCGAACAGCCGAGGTCGCGGTTGAACAGCCTTCGGCACCGCTCGTACGCCTGCAGTCCGTCGGCATGCCGCCCGCAGTGCTCCAGTCCGCCAATGAGGGCGGTCCACGCCGCTTCGTTCAGCGGGGCGGAAGCAACGCAGCGCTGGGCCCAAAGCACCGCTTCTTCGGGCCGCCGCAGGGTCAAGGCAGCCTCTGCAGCTTGCTGCTGGGCCTGCTGCACCATTTCGCCATGGTTCGACCGTGCCTCTTCCGCCCATTCGGGAATCAACTCGTCGCCCAGCAGTGGCTCCGCGGCGATCGTCAGTGCCTCGGTCAGCAGCGGGTAGGCCCTCGCCGGTTCGGCGAACTCGGCCGTGCGGACGAGGTCTTGGAACCGGTGCAGATCGACGTCGACCATATCGCGGTCGATCACGTAACCACCGTTGGCGGTGCGCAATGGTCCCGTCTTGGCGCAGCCTGGTTGCAGGTTGCGCCGCAGAATGCTGACATAGCTTTCCAAGGTGGCCGAGGCCTCGCCAGGAGCCCGGCCGCTCCACAACATGTGGACCAACCGGTCCTTGGACATCGGCGAACCGACGTTTAACAACAGGATTTCCAGTACTTGGCGCGGCTTCGGGCCGCCCACGGTGTCGGCCGTCAAGACGATGTCGCCGCGGCGAATACGCAAGTTGCCGATCATTTGAACACTTACGGGCATGGCCCGTCCACTCATTTGCTCCACGATTTCCCCCTCGTTGCGCGCACCCCCCCCCCAATGAGTGCATAACCATCCTGCTGCGATCACCGGGCCGCAGGACAGCCTCCCGAAGGGGTACCGACACCCCCAATTTGCGGGGGGGCGCGTACCACCGGTTTTTCCCAAGGGCCGGTGGTGATGCTGGACCTGTGACCCCGAGGCCTGCGGCGCAGCGCAGGCAGGACAGCGTGGCAGCCGCAGACCAACCGTGGTCATCGCCGCCGGACCCTGGCCCCACCCCCCGACGCCAGGGTCCGGTCGGCGCGCATCGGAAAGTTCAGGCGGGATTCGGGCGCACGGGCCACGGAATGTGCTCCCGTACGTCCGTCAGGTTCATGCTGACTTCCAGAAAGAGGTCGTCGAGCATGTATTCGTCCACGCCGAGGATGACCAATGAGTGCCCGCCGCCTTGTTGCGGTCCGTCCAAGGCAACTGCGGACACGCAGACACCGGTCCGCCAGTCGATCCGCACTTCCGTTTTGCCGTTAGCAAGCAGCGGATGGCCGGCGTCGTACGGCGTGTAGGTCTGGTTGGGCGAGACTACCGCTTCCAAGACCCGGCGGCCGTGGTGCTCGGTTTCGCGCAGTTCATGGATCTCGACGGGGTTGGCAAAGGGAGCCTCATAGGCCACCGGCGCGCTGCCGGACAGCTCGACCGGGTCCAGCATTGCCGACCAGCGCCCGTTGCCGAAGACCGGCTCGCCGTAGGCGGCTTCGGGCCGCCGGCGCACCAGGTGGATGTCGTTGAACACCGGTGTGACCAGATGCGGGGGCAGCAGCCAGGATTTGCGTGTTGCGCTGACGTAGAAGCCGTCGCGGGAGTCGTTGATGCCGGTGGTGCTGTACAGCAGCCGGCCATCGCCGGACTCCACACGGAGCGCGCCGGGACGGCGGGTCCAGGCACGGAGCACGCCGCCGGCAGGGGAAGGGCCAGGCGCATCATGTGTCCCGGTCGTGTCGGGGTGGACCGCCCGGAGTTCGAACCTGAGGGATTCCCACTTCCACGGGGAGGAGCGGCAGAGGCATCTGAAGATCTCCGCATTGCCAACGGTGTCGCCGGCCTTAAGCACGCTCCCGCCGTTCATATGCACAGTGTAGCCGCCGGCTGCCGTGGAGCCGGCCGGGTGCAGTAGGTTTGGGGTCATGGTGCAGGAACTGGCGCTGCTGTGGCCCGGCCGGGCGCTGGCGTTCTGGACGCTGTTGGCCGCCGGCGGCTATCTGCTGGTTGTCGGGGCGCGGCTGAGCTGGATCGATGTGCGCACGCACCGGCTGCCGAACCGCATCGTTTTCCCGGCCTACGCCGTTGCCGCGGTGCTGCTGATCGCGGCCTCGCTCGGAGGTCACGACGCGGGCATGTTCTGGCGGGTGCCGGTTGGCGGGGCAATACTGTGGGTCTTTTATTTCCTTGTCCGGTTCATCTACCCAGCCGGCATGGGCTTCGGCGACGTCAAACTCGCCGGAGTACTGGGGATGTACCTCGGTTACCTGGGGTTCGAACACTTGCTGTTGGGAACGTTCGCGGCCTTCCTGCTGGGCGGGGCATACGGCGTGCTGCTGGTAGTGATGCGGCGCGGAACCCTGAGCAGTGACATCCCATTCGGACCGTTCATGATTGGCGGCACGTGGGTGGCCCTGCTGCTGCCCACGTAACCTTGGGGCATGCCTACTCCCGATTTCATTCTGCGGCTGCGCGACAAGATCGGCCATGACCTGCTCTGGCTCCCCGGTGTCACGGCGGTAGTGCTGGATGATGCCGACCGGGTGCTGCTGGGCCGACGGGCGGACAACGGGCTTTGGACGCTGATCACCGGCATCCTGGATCCGGGGGAGCAGCCGGCCGTGGGCGTGGTGCGGGAGGTCCTGGAAGAGACGGGCGTCGTCGTGGAAGTCGAGCATCTGGCCGAGGTCTACTCTGGCCGTCCGATGGAGTTCGTCAACGGAGACCGTGCCCAGTTCCTGACGCTGACCTTCAGGTGCCGGCACGTCGCGGGTGTTGCCCGGGTCAATGACGATGAGTCGTCCGAGGTTGGCTGGTTCGGACTGGATGAGCTGCCGGAGCTGGCCCACTATCATCGGGACAGGCTGCAGGCAGCCCTTCGGGCCGAGGGCGTCCCGGAATTTGCCCGCTGAGCCTATTGGACGTCGGAGTCCGGCGGCGGCAGGACGATCCGCCGGTCTATGTCGACAGATTCGACGCCTTCGATTCCGGCAGCAGCCGCGCGCTGTTCTTCCGGCAGGGAACCGGTGATCATGCCCAGGGTGGACAGCACGTTCTCGACCTGCATGCCGCCAGCCGCCAACTGCTCGGCAATCCGACCGGTGTCGGAAAGGTAGTCATGGCGCACCGTCACGGTGATCTGCATACCCCCATCATAGGTCTGCATGGGCGGGCCGGGGAGGCCGTCACTGCGGCGCCAGCACCAGCCCCGCCCCAACATCGACCGAGGGTGCGGGCAGCCGCTCGGCTTCCTGGACCAAGGTGGCCCACAACTCCAAGCCGCGCCTGCCGGTAGCCTCCGCCCACAGGGCCGCAACGCCGGCGGCATGCGGCGTCGCCATGCTGGTTCCGCTGATGGTGTTGTACCGTTTCGGCATAGGCCACGACGAATATACCTGGAAGCCCGGTCCGGAACAGTCCACCTGTCCGCCGCGCAATGGAAGGCTTCTGGCGGAAAAGAACGCTACCTCGAGGGCCTGGTCCAGCGCCCCTACGGCCATGATGAACGGGCTGTTGGCCGGGGAACCGACGAAGCCGAACTCGCCCTTGCGGCGGTCAGCATTGTTTCCCGCAGCGGCAACGATCAAGGAACCCTGCTCCAGCGCCCGGCTGCCCGCCGCTGTGTAGGGCGGATGAATCAGGGCCACATCGGCGCCCAGTGACATGGAAATCACGGCACACCTGTTGCCTACGGCCCAGTCAATGCCGGCCAGGATAGCGGCGTCCGAACCGGAACCGGCGTTGCTGAGCACCTTGCCGGCGAAGATCTCGGCCTCGTACGCCACCCCGTAGCGAGGACCGGTGCCGGGAGCTTTCGGGCCGCACGCGGTCCCGATGCAGTGCGTGCCGTGCCCGTGTCCGTCCTGGGCCGGCTCGCCGGTGATGAACGACGCGCTGGTGATGCTGCGTCCGGCGAAATCCGGATGCGATTCATCGAAGCCGGTATCCAGCACGGCCACGCGCACACCGTTTCCTGACTGCGGTGAGGAAACGGCTCTGGTGGCCTGCAGCCCCCACGTGAAGTTGTTGTTATCGGCGAAGCCCAGGGGCTCCGGGCCCGCTTCGCGGACTGTGCGGCGGGCCGCGGCCAGACGCCCGGACAGATCGGCCACACCGTCCCGGTAGCCGGCTGCGTAGTCCTCGGCCGGGTCCAGGACGTCGTGGATGAGTTCGGGCGAGACGGACAGGACCTGGCGGCGGTCGGCATGGCTGGCCTGGAGCGAACTGATTTGGTCCGGCCCGGCCGTGACGACGGCGATGCCGAGATTTGCGAAGACTGTCGCGTCGGCGCCGGAAGCGGCATCCGGATCAACTCCCCGCGTGCCAAAGTCGCGGCTGTCCGCGACACTGCCCAGACCGGCAGCGTCGGCGAGAATGCCGGCACAATCCTCGGCCGCGCCGGAGAAGACGACAACATAACGCCCGGTGGTCCTCGCATGCTCCGGCAGGGAGTAATCGGCCGTCCCAAGGGACGGGGTCTGTGAATCACCGATCATGGAGACCTCCTGGACCATCTTCCGCTGGGTCCCGAATGGACGGCAGCAGCCGGCACCCTGGCCGTCAGCTCGCCGTCAGGCGGGACGTGTGCGCATCATCCTAACCGGCGGGACCGACGGTACAAGCAGTCAACAATCGTTTCAGCCCGGCCGGGGCGGAAATAGCCGTTCGCCGCACCGGACAGCACTCTCCCCGGGGCGCCTGCCCGGGGCACGCCGGGTGCCCGGCCGGCCCTGGGCTACCCGACCAACCAGTGGACTGCCGGCCGGGTGTGCGCATGCCCGGCACCAAAAAGGGCGCTCCCGCCGCAGCAGGAGCGCCCTGGGAAGTCCTTGGGACTGGGTTACTTGGCCTGCGGCGGCACGGTCATCGAGAGCACGTCGAGCGCAGAATCCAGCTGCTCTTCGGTCAGCTCGCCGCGCTCCAGGAAGCCGAGGGCAACCACGGACTCGCGCACGGTCAGGCCTTCCTTGACCGAGTGCTTCGCGATCTTGGCCGCGTTTTCGTAGCCGATGTACTTGTTCAGCGGGGTCACGATCGAGGGGGAGGCCTCGGCCAGGAAGCGGGCGCGCTCCACGTTGGCGGTCAGGCCGTCGATCATCTTGTCCGCCATCACGCGCGAGGTGTTGGCCAGCAGGCGGATGGACTCCAGCAGGTTGGCGGCCATTACGGGAATGCCCACGTTCAGCTCGAAGGCGCCGTTGGTGGACGACAGGGCGATGGTGGTGTCGTTGCCGACGACCTGTGCGGCAACCATGATGGCAGCCTCGCAGATGACGGGGTTGACCTTGCCCGGCATGATCGACGAGCCCGGCTGCAGATCGGGGATGGCGATCTCTCCCAGACCGGTGTTGGGGCCGGAGCCCATCCAGCGCAGGTCGTTGTTGATCTTCATGAACGCGTAGGCGATATTGCGCAGCTGCCCGGAGGCCTCTATCAGGCCGTCGCGGTTGGCCTGCGCCTCGAAGTGGTTGCGGGCCTCGGTCAGCGGCAGTCCGGTATCGGCAGCCAGCAGTTCGATCACGCGCTGCGGGAAACCGGCCGGGGTGTTGATGCCGGTGCCGACGGCGGTGCCGCCCAAGGGGACCTCGGCCACGCGCGGCAGGGAGGCTTCGATGCGCTCGATGCCGTAGCGGACCTGGGCGGCGTAACCACCGAATTCCTGGCCCAGGGTGACCGGGGTGGCATCCATCAGGTGGGTGCGGCCGGACTTTACGACGTCCTTGAACTCCTCGGCCTTGCGTTCCAGGGAAGCGGCCAAGTAGTCCAGAGCCGGGATCAGCTCGTTGATCAGCGCCGACGTGGCAGCCACATGCACCGAAGTGGGGAAGACATCGTTGGAGGACTGCGAGGCGTTGACATGGTCGTTCGGGTGGACCGTCTTGTCGCTGCCGGCGTCCTTCAGGGCGCGGGTTGCCAGCTCGGCCAGTACCTCGTTGGTGTTCATGTTCGAGGACGTGCCGGAGCCGGTCTGGAAGACGTCGATGGGGAAGTCGCCGTCGTACTTGCCGGTGGCTACCTCGTCGGCTGCGGCGGCGATCGCCTTGGCCAGCTCGCCGTCCAGCACGCCCAGCTCCGCGTTGGCGGTGGCGGCAGCCTTCTTGATCCGGGCCAGGGCCTCGATGTGGGCGCGTTCCAGCGTCTTGCCGGAGATGGGGAAGTTCTCGACGGCGCGCTGGGTCTGCGCACGGTAGAGGGCGTTGACCGGAACGCGGACCTCGCCCATGGTGTCGTGTTCAATGCGGTATTCGGCAGAATCAGCAGAAGTCATGGCTCCAAGCTTATGCCCGCCGCGCACCGGTTCCGAATTGTGTTGCAGCCGACGGCGGCACGGCCCAGCGCATTGACAGCGACTGCAAACCGGAGCCCGGGCAACAGCACAACGCGGGTGGGTCTAGAGCGCGCCGTGCCCCGCAACGAGTTCGGCGCGGCCGTCCGCCAGCCGGTAGGCGACCCCGACGACGGCGGTGCGGCCAGCCTCCACCGCTTCCGAAATGGCGCGTGAGCTGTCCAGCAGGCGTTCGGAGGATTGCCGGACGTTTTCGATCACCATGTCGTTGAGGTCATCGAGTCCGGCCCGCCGGGCAGCCAGCACCGACGGGGTGATCCGCTCCACGAGATCGCGCAGGCCCCCGCGGGGCATTTCGCCGGTGTCGATGGTGTTTTTGGCCGCAGTCACGGCGCCGCAGCTGTCGTGGCCCAGGATGACGATCAGCGGCACGCGGAGTACATCCACCCCGTACTCCAGCGACCCGATGACGGCATCACCGAGGACATGGCCGGCGGTGCGCACTACGAAGGCATCGCCCAGTCCGAGGTCGAAGATGATCTCGGCCGCGAGCCGGGAGTCGGAACAGCCGAAGATGATGGCGAACGGATGCTGTTCGTTGACCAAGGAACTGCGTCGGGCGGCGTCCTGGTTCGGGTGGACTGACGTACCTGCTACGAAGCGGGCATTGCCGTCGATAAGTTTTTGCCAGGCCTGGGCGGGAGTCATTGTGGTGGGCACGAAGAAACCTTACTGCGTTACGGCGCACTGCACGCGCAGCGCGCCACAACGGATCGGGAATTACTTGCTGTCCAACTCTTTGACGACAGCGGTGGCCAAGACGTCGAATTCGTCCAAGTCGGCAGTGCCGGAGAGGATGACGGTGAAGCCGCCGCGCTCCAGCACGAGGCTGCGCTCGCCCGCTCCGGCGTCGCGCAGTTCCCAGGTGGCGCCCGCCTTGCGGTCGCCCGTGACCGGCGCGTTGTCGGTTGCTTGGCTGATCCAGGTCGGGTTGGCCTTATCGGTTTGAATGAGGCCGATGTACTCACCGCCCGGTGTGAGGTAGCCGACTTCCCATGCCGCTACATGGGCCGTGCCCCCGGTGTTCCACCGGGCGTAGTTGGAGGTCCACCCTTCCGGCAGCTCAACGGCCAGCGGCAGATAGCCCGCGGTGGACTCGGCCTGGAGGGCGACGCCCGGGACGTCGATATTACGTTTGTAGACGTCGGGCTTGCTGCCCGGATTCAGGAACATCACCGGCAGCAGTACAGCCAAGGTGAGGCCCACGGCCATCAGCATGCCGACCACCGGTGCCTTTGCGCGGTTGGCCTGCTTTGCGGTCAGCACGGGCTTGGCAGGCACATCGGTCGGTTCTTCGGGACGCACTTCACTCACTCCTCCATGATCTCAGATCCCCGCTGCTGCGCGAACACGTCCAGGGCGCCGAAGCCGGACAGGGACCGGCTCCCACTGGTTCCCGGGACGGTGGCGACTATGATCGAAAGCAATGGAAGATGTCCGCACCGCAGATGCATCCACCGCAGCGCCGCAGCCGGTGCTGTCTGAAGAGCTACTCGAAGATGAGGTCGAAGTGTCCAACGAAGCCCAGGCTGACCCCTTTTCCAACTTCCCGCCGTCCATGCGCGTCGGTGACAACGAGCCGGACCGCAACCTGGCGCTGGAACTGGTGCGCGTCACCGAAGCCGCGGCTATTGCCGGCGGCCACTGGGTCGGTTACGGGGACAAGAACGCCGCCGACGGCGCGGCTGTGGACGCCATGCGGGCGTTCCTGTCCACCGTCAGCTTTAACGGGGTGGTCGTCATCGGCGAGGGCGAAAAGGACGAGGCCCCGATGCTGTTCAACGGCGAAAAGGTCGGCGACGGAACCGGCGCCGAGTGCGACGTCGCCGTGGACCCGATCGACGGCACCCGGCTGACGGCGCTGGGCATCAACAACGCTCTCTCCGTCCTGGCTGTCTCCGAGCGAGGCACCATGTTCGATCCCTCGGCCGTGTTCTACATGGAGAAGCTGGTCACCGGTCCCGAGGCCGCTGACCTGGTGGACCTGCGCCTGCCCATCAAGCAGAACCTGCACCTGATTGCGAAGGCCAAGAACAAGAAGATCAACCAGATCAACGTCATGATCCTGGACCGCGACCGGCACAAGCCGTACGTGGAGGAAATCCGCGCCGCCGGTGCACGCACCAAATTCATCATGGACGGAGACGTTGCCGGCGGCATCGCTGCTGCCCGTGAAGGCACCGATGTGGACGTCCTGATGGGCATTGGCGGGACCCCGGAAGGCATCGTGACAGCCTGCGCCATCAAGTCGCTGGGCGGCGTGATCCAGGGCCGGCTCTGGCCCACCACCGACGACGAAAAGCAGAAGGCCATCGACGCCGGCCACGATCTGGACCGGGTGCTGACGACCGATGACCTGGTCACCAGTGACAACTGCTTCTTCGTGGCAACCGGCATCACCGATGGCGACCTGCTGCGCGGCGTCCGCTACAAGAACCACAAGGTCCTGACGCAGTCGATCGTGATGCGCTCGAAGTCCGGGACGATCCGCTTCGTCGAGGGCGAGCACCAGGAATACAAGTGGGACCGCTTCGAGCGGAAGCTCTAGCCCCCGCAAGGACAGGAAACCCCGCACCGGCCGGTGCGGGGTTTCCTTTTCCGCTCCCGGCTGCCGGGAACGTGCGGTCAGCGGGGGAGCCTGGGGTCAGCGGGGGAGTTTGGCGCGCAGCCTCCGGAGGGCCGGAACGACGGCGGTGCCGGCCTTTCGTGCTGCCGGCACCGCCGCGGAGCGAACCTTGCGCAGGGCCGGGGCGGCCGTCTCGCGGGCTGCGCGCGTGAACAGATAGGCCTGGTACATGAGCTGGTTGACCGGCAGGTCCCAGCTGCCCGGGTAGCTGACCTCGTAGCCGCCGAAGGATCGTTTGAACCGCGAGAAGCCCGCCCACGGGTGGTCCGGCTCGTCTTCCGGGCTGACACCCCACATGTCGAAGTAGCGGATGCCTGCGGCGCGGGCGTCCATCATCATGGTGACCACCAGCGGAATGCCGGCATTGAGCTTGCGGTGGGCGTCGTCGGCGGCGGCGTGTGCATAGACCCGCGTTGTTTCAGTGTCGTAGGAGAGCGCCGCCGCGATCGGCTGCCCATCCAACCGGGCCACGAACAGTTTCGCGGCGCCGGCCGGGACCAGGGTCCGGGCGGCGTGCCGCAGGTAGTCGTCCGATTGGGCCTTGAAATCCGCGCGCTCCGAGACGTCGTGGAGGAACCCCAGCAGGATGCCGATGTCCGCGGGGTCGGAGGAGACGTCGAACGTCACGCCCTTCTTGTGGATGTTGCGGTACAGATTTCGGCTGGTGCTGCGCATGCCGGCCAGCAGGTCCTCTTCCGGCTGGCTCAGATCCAGCATCCAGGTCAATTTCGGCTGGACGTCCACCGGTGCCTTGACCAGGCCCAGCGACTGCAGGGCCGCGTGGGGCCGTTGACCGAGGTCTGTGCCGACCGGCTCGATCCGCACATAGTGGGCACCCTCTTCCGCCGCCAACGAGCGCAGCGCGGCAAGGGCACGGACCAGGGCAGCGTTGTCTTCGGCGGCGGGGCCGTATGGCACGTATAGGAACCGGCCCAACGGCGTTTTCTCCGCGATGGCCACAAAGGCCCAGCCGTCACCGCGGCGTTCGAAGACCTGTTTGCCCAGGCTTCGTTGGAAATGGGCCCACGGTGCGGACTGCAGGATCGAAGCGGTCAAAGTGTTGCTCCCGTTCGTTGTTGGTGGAATTCTTGTGCGCTGCCCGAGGTGGTGACCGCGAAGAGCACGGCACCCGTGTGGGTGTCGCCGGCCGGATGTACATTCACCGGTTGTTCGGCGTCCGGGATGAAGGCTGCCTCGCCGCGGCTGAGGGGCAGGTCTGACTTCGGGGAGTCCAGCAGCACGCTCCCGGACACTGCCAGCACAATTGCGGGACCGTGCTGGGCCAGCGGCACCGGACTGCCGCCGTCGGAGACTTCGATGCGCTGGAGTTGGAACTCGGCAAAGGGCGGGCAATACAGTTCCTGGCCGGCATCAGTGGTGGTTCGTTCCACCAGAGGTGGAGCGAACGGCCGGAAGTCGGTGATCTTCACCAGTTCGGGCAGATTAATGTACTTCGGCGTGAGGCCGCCGCGCAGTACGTTGTCCGAGGTCGCCATGACCTCCACTCCGAGGCCATGCAGGTAGGCGTGGATGTTGCCGGCCGGAAGGCACAGGGCCTGGCCGGGGGACAGGACGACCAGGTTCAGCAGCAGCGAGATCAGCGCCCCTGGATCGCCTGGATAGTGGTCCGCCAAGCGGGCAACGGCTGCGTACTCCAGGCCCAGGCTGCCGGCCGGTGCGGCGGCCAGCACCCGGGCGCTGTCGTTGACGAGCGCGGTGGAGCGCTCCCCGCCGTCAAGCAGCGCCACGAAAGCGCCGCGCAGGGCCGGTTCCTCATCGCCGCCGTGCAGCAGGTCCAGCACCTCGTCCAACAGATCCAGGGGAGCGCCGGCTTCCGCCAGCTTTGGCCTTAACCCGGCCAGCAGCCGCGCGGCGTCGAGCGGAGGACGGAAACCGCACAGCGCCTGGAATTCGCTGAGCGCAAAGATCATCTCCGGCTTGTGGTTGTCATCCCGGTAGCTGCGCTGCGGGTCATTGAAGGAGATGCCGGCGGCATTCTCCGCGGCGAACCCTGACCTGGCCTGTTCAAGCGTGGGATGTACCTGCAGCGACAGGGCGGAGTCGGCGGCCAGGATCTTGGTCAGGAACGGCAGGCCAGCGCCGAACAAGCCCAGCACCGGCTCACCCAGGGCAGCGCCGGGATTCTCTTTAATGAACTCGTCCAGAGGGCGTTCTCCGTCGGCCAACTGCACCTTGGACGGGGAATCGGGATGAGCACCGATCCAGAGTTCTGCCTCGGGCCCGCCGGATGGTTCCCGGCCGAGCAGCTCGGCGATCGCCGTCGTCGAACCCCAAGCATAGGGGCGCAGTACGTTGGTCAACCGGTACATATGAAGCCTCTTCCTCGTCCTTGTTCCTACGATCCTCCCAGACGGCAGCAGGAAGCAGTGCGCTGCTCAGCCGGTCCCGATCAAGCCCGGGTCAGGGGACAGAGCACTTGCCGTTGTCGCCCACCAAAGCGCCGAGTGTGGTGGTATCGCCAATCTCGGCCAACTGCTGGAGGTATGCCTCGGTGATCTGGGGTTCTGCCGGCGCCTCGGGCGCGTTGTTCTGGTCGGGTGCGGACGTGTCCGCCTGGCCGGCGCCACCCCCCTCGGCGGGAGTTTTTCCGCCGCCGGAGCCGCCGTCGCCCTTGCGTTTTTTCTCCTGAGTCTGCTTGTCCTGGTTGAACATTGCCTGAACGCGAGGATGGATCACGGAGAAGTCCGGGTAGGTGACGAAGTTATCCGCGGCGGTGCCAAAGTCCGGCGGTCCGATGGTCAGCCGCTTCACTTTCTGGTCCTTGGCCTTCAGCGCCAGCGAGACAAAGCTGCCGAGCTGAGAGCTGGGAATATCTGTTTCCACGACCTCCTCGCCGGCCTCGGCCAACTGCTGGAAGCGGGTCAGTACCGTCCCCGGGTCCAACTGCTTGACCATCGCGGACATGACGCACTGCTGGCGCTGGACGCGGTCATAGTCGGTGGCAAATTCACGGGAGCGGGCGTACCAGAGGGCGTGGTAGCCATCGAGCTTTTGGACGCCCGGGGCGATCCAGCCCTTGGGCGGATAGTGCTGGTTGGTTCCGGGGATGGTCCTGTTCGAGATGGGCACCCAGCCGCCGGCTTTGACGGTAATGCCGCCCATCGCATCCACCAAGGCTTCGAAGCCGGCCATGTCCACCAGGGCATACGCCTGGATCTTGATGCCCAGGATGCCGCCCACTGCATCCTTCATGGCCTCAGCCCCGGGATTCTTGGCATCCGGGTACCGGTCGGCATGGTTTTGCTCCACGTCCACGTACAGGGCGTTGATGATGCACTCGTCCCCGCAGTTGAA
>NZ_JBNHHB010000152.1:0-12575 GCF_059091905.1 Arthrobacter sp. Dra40 | reverse complement strand
TGTTGTAACTGTTGCCGGCCCCGTACAGCGGAGGCAGGTTCCCCCAGAATGCGTAAGGAGCATGACCCGATGTTCAAGAATGCGGACGAGGTCCTCAAGTACATCGCCGACGAAGACGTCAAGTTCGTCGATATCCGTTTCACCGACCTGCCCGGCGTCCAGCAGCACTTCAATGTGCCGGCCAAGACGGTTGACGCCGACTTCTTCGTGAACGGGCAGCTTTTCGACGGCTCCTCGATCCGCGGTTTCCAGGGCATCGCCGAGTCCGACATGCAGCTGATCCCGGATGTTTCCACCGCATTCATTGATCCGTTCCGCGTCGAGAAGACGCTGGCGCTGAACTTCTCCATTGTGAACCCGCGTACCGGCGATCCGTACCACCGCGACCCCCGCGGCGTGGCCGAGCGCGCTGAAGCGTACCTGGCCTCCACCGGCATCGCCGATACCGCATTTTTCGCCCCGGAAGCCGAATTCTTCATCTTCGACGACGTCCGCTACCAGTCCAGCCCCGAGCACTCGTTCTACCGGGTGGACTCGGTCGAGGCGTACTGGAATTCGGGCAAAAGGGAAGAAGGCGGCAACCAGGGGTACAAGACCCCGATTAAGGGCGGCTATTTTCCGGTCGCTCCCACCGACAAGCAGGCGGACCTCCGCGACGCGATCTGCGTGGAGCTGGACGCCGTCGGCCTCGAGGTCGAGCGCTCCCACCACGAGGTCGGCGCCGCCGGGCAGGCCGAGATCAACTACAAGTTCAGCACCCTCACGCACGCCGCCGACGATCTGCTGAAGTTCAAGTACATCGTCAAGAACGTCGCCGACGCCTGGGGCAAGTCCGCCACCTTCATGCCCAAGCCCGTCTTCGGTGACAACGGCTCCGGCATGCACTGCCACCAGTCGCTGTGGACCGGCGGGCAGCCGCTGTTCTACGACGAGAAGGGCTACGCCGGCCTCTCCGACACCGCCCGCTGGTACATTGGCGGCCTGCTCAAGCACGCTTCCGCGGTGCTGGCGTTCACCAACCCCACGGTGAATTCCTACCGCCGTTTGGTGAAGGGCTTCGAGGCCCCGGTGAACATGGTCTACTCGCAGGGCAACCGGTCGGCCGGCATCCGCATCCCGATCACCGGTTCAAACCCGAAGGCCAAGCGCATCGAGTTCCGCGCCCCGGATCCCAGCTCGAACCCCTACCTGGCCTTCGCCGCGCAGCTGATGGCGGGCCTGGACGGCATCAAGAACCGCATCGAGCCGGCCGACCCGATCGATAAGGACCTCTACGAGCTGCCCGCTGAAGAGGCGAAGGACATCCAGAAGGCTCCGGGTTCACTGGAGGAAGCGCTCGAGGCATTGGAGGCGGACAACGAATTCCTGCAGGCCGGCGGTGTCTTCACCCAGGACCTGATCGACACCTGGATCGCCTACAAGCGCGAAGAGGAAATTGCGCCGCTGGCCGCCCGCCCGAACCCGTACGAGTTTGAGCTTTACTACGGCTGCTAGCCGGCTAGCACGGCTGAACGGCAGGTAGACCGCAGCGATTACCCGCGGACGCGAACCGATGAAGCGGCCCTCCCTCTGGCAACCACGCGGATGGAGGGCCGCTTCTGTGCCTCACGGGCCCTGGACGGAAGACGGATGGGCAAGTTGTCCAATCCTGTCCCGCAATGACTCGATTAACCACGCCGTTCGTGGCAGACTGTCCGGAGCGCCTTCCGCGTAGTGCCCCGGCATCCCCCCAAGAGCTGGTGCGGCACTGTAGGCGCCTTGCGAAAGAGCAGCCCCGCCACCCCCCATCACGGCGGGGCTGCTCCCTTTCCGGAGGCCTTCCCCTTTGGCTGGATCAAGCCCATCGGAGGCGTAACCAGGTGCGCTGTCCCCCGGTGAAAGGCGCATGGCAAAATGGGGCAATGGGCGAAAGCGGGGGCTCCGCGCCCCAAAACGGTACGCCGCGCCCGGTTAGGGCAGCGCTCATCGGGGCGGCGGTGATGTTCCTGGTCTGCCTGGTCATCCTTCGCGTCGGGGTGGCGTATTCGCTGGTTTTCACTGCCACCGCGCTGCTGTTCGCCGGTGTCGTGGCGATCATCCGGAACGCCCTGCGCGGTTTGGGGCCGCCCTGACGGCTCGCAGGCTGTCAGCAGGTGCGTGCCGTCCCGCAGGCCAGTCAGGTGGTTTGGCGGGTCGCCGTGACGGCGGTCAGCAGGAAGACCGAATCTTCGGACGCTTCGACCGAGTGCCGCTCCTGCGGAATCACGGCCAGTTGGTTTTCATTGACCGCCATGCGCCCGGACGCGGAGACCACGGTGACAGCCCCTTCCAGGACCAGCAGCGTGGCGGCCACCGGAGGGTTGTGCTCGCCCAGCTCTGCGCCGGCTTTCAAGGCCAGCACTGTCTGGCGCAGCGGACCGTCCTGGGCAACCAAGGCGGCGCTGCGTCCGTGCGGCGCTCCGACCGCCGCGGCAAGGTGTTCTCGTCCGATCACTTCAATGTCGGTCATCTCCGGCGTCTCCTTGGGCTCGGCTAAGCCTCAGCCTAACCCGGCCTCCCGCCGCCAGCCACAGAGGCACGGCCAGGCGGACAGCGGCGCCCCCCTAGAGGCGGGGACACCGCCGTCGTCCATTCAGAGCACCTTGGCCAGGAAGTCCTGGGTGCGTGCCTGCTGCGGAGCCCCGAAGAGGTCCTCCGGCCGACCTTCTTCCACGATGTAGCCGTCGGCCATGAAGATGACGCGGTCCGAGACTTCGCGGGCGAAGCCCATCTCGTGGGTAACCACCACCATGGTCATGCCCTCCGCCGCCAGGTCCTTGATCACCTGCAGCACCTCTCCCACCATCTCCGGGTCCAGGGCGCTGGTGGCCTCGTCGAAGAGCATGATGTCAGGATTCATGGCCAGTGCGCGGGCAATGGCGACGCGCTGTTTCTGGCCGCCGGAGAGCTGGGCCGGTCGGGCGTCGGCTTTGTCTGACAAGCCGACCCGGTCCAGCAGTTCCAAGGCCTTCTTCCGTGCTTCCGGTTTGCCGAGTTTCTTCAGTTCCACGGGAGCCAGCATGATGTTCTCCAGCACTGACTTGTGCGGGAACAAGTTGAAATGCTGGAAGACCATGCCGATGTGCTGGCGCACCGTGTCCAGGTCGACCTTCGGATCGGTCAGGTCGAAACCGTCGACCACCACGGTTCCCCCGCTGATGTCCTCCAGTTTGTTAAGGCAGCGCAGGAAGGTCGACTTGCCGGACCCGGACGGCCCGATCACGCACACGACTTCGCCCTCGGCCACCTCGACGTCGAGGCCCTTGAGAACCTCGTTGCTGCCGAAGCTCTTTTTCAGCCCGGCGACGTGAATCTTGCTCACTTGTTGAACCTCTTATCCAGGATGTTGGAGAGCTTGATCAGCGCGGTGATCACCACGAAGTACAGTGCCGCCACGATCAGCAGGGTTTCGCCGGTGCGGAAGTTGGAGGCGTAGATCTGCTGGCCCTGGTAGGTTAGTTCGGCGAAACCGATGACCGCCAGCAGGGAGCTGTCCTTGAGCGTGATGACGAATTGGTTGATGAAGCTGGGGGTCATGATCTTGACCGCTTGCGGGATCACGACTTTCTGCATGGATTTGAAGTAGCCCAGACCCAGGCTGCGGCTGGCTTCCATCTGGCCCGGGTCCACTGACTGGATGCCGCCGCGGACGATCTCCGTCATGTACGCGCCGGCGTTCAGGCTCAGCGTGAGCACACCTGCGGTGAGGACGTCGATCGGCGCCCCGGTCAACTGCGGCAGACCGAAGTAGAAGAAGAACGCCTGGACGAGCAGCGGTGTGCCGCGGAAGATCCCCACATAGGTGGTCGCGATACCGCGCAGCACAATGCGGCGGGATACCTTCAGGAACCCGAAGGCAACGCCGAGGACGAGGGCGATGATGATGGACACCGCCGTGGCGAACAGCGTGAGTCCCAGGCCCTTCATCAGGGCGGGAAGACTGTCGGTGAGCAGCTGCCAGAAGCTGGTCGATCCGGCTGTGTCCGGAGCGGCAAGGTACTTGTCCAGGATCTGCTGGTATTCACCGCTGGCCTGCAGTTCGGCCAGGCCGGCGTTAAACGCCTCGATCAGTTCGGAATTCTGGTCCTTGTTCACCGCGAACCCGTAGGAACTGCCGCGTTCCTTCTCGGTGACGGCTTTCAGACCGTTGTTCTGCGCGATGCCATAGGCCAGCACCGGGTAGTCGTCGAAGACTGCCACCGAGTTGCCGGCCTTGACGTCGTCGTACATGGTGGCCGACTGGTCCAGCGGCTTGACGGTGAATCCGTACTCGTCGGCGATGGAATCGGCAAAGGCTTCACCTTCGCTGCCGCGCTTGACCGCCACGGTTTTGCCGGCGAGGTCCTCGTAGGTGGTGATCTCGTTGTTGCTCTGCGCCACGGCCATTTGGATGCCGGAGTCAAAGTATGGGGCGGAGAAGTCGAAGACCTTCCGGCGTTCGTCGGTGATGGACATCCCGGCGATGACTCCGTCCACCTGGTTGGATTGCAGCGCCTGCAAGGCGGCGTCGAACCCGAGCGAGCGGATCTCCACCTCGAAGCCCTGGTTCTCCGCGATGGCCCGCAGCAGGTCCATGTCGATGCCGACCAGTTCCCCGCCCTGGCGGAACTCGAAAGGGGCGAACGTTGTGTCGGTACCAATGACGTAGCTCTTGCCGCTGGCGCTCTGCGGGTTCTGGACCGCAGCCGCGGCCGCATTGCCGCCGAAGACCAGCGAGAGCACCGCCAGCAGCCCGGTCAGGGCCAGCAGGCGCCGTCCCAGCCCGGTGCGTTGGAGGGTGTGCAAACTAAACAGCTCCTTGATTGTTCTCAGGGCACGCCGGTGTAAGGCGCAAAAGATCCTCAATGAGGGTACAGATCCGCAACCGGCGGCACCACTTGGCGCCGGGAGGCTAGGTGCCGTAACCGTAGAAGTAGCGCTCGAAAATGGCCCGGGCGCGGCGGGTCAGGCGCAGGTAGTCTTCCTCGATGGCGGCAGCGTGACCGGGTTCATACCCGCACCAGCGCGCCACCGCTTCCAGGTCCCGGCGCGAGGCGGGCAGCACGTCGGAATTCTTGCCCGCCCAGATCACGTTCGCCGACCGGATCCGGGTTGCCAGCTTCCAGCTCCTGCCGAGCGTGTCGGCGTCGTCACCGGGGAGCAAACCGGCAACGGCGAGGGCGGAAAGCGCCTCCAGGGTGTTGGTGGTGCGCAGTTCCGGAAGCCTGCGGGCGTGCTGCAGCTGCAGCAGCTGGACCAGCCACTCCACATCGCTGAGTCCTCCGCGGCCCAGCTTCAAGTGGCGGGCCGGATCGGCGCCGCGTGGCAGGCGCTCGGATTCGACCCGGGCCTTGATGCGGCGGATCTCGCGCACCTGGTCGCTGCCGAGTCCCTCCGGGTAGCGGATGGAATCCACCAGCGCCATGAAGTCTTCGGCCAGGTCGTCGTTTCCGGCCATCGGCCGCGCCCGCAGCAAGGCCTGGGCCTCCCAGACCAACGACCAGCGCTGGTAGTACTCGCGGTACGAATCCAGCGATCGCACCATCGGCCCGTTCTTGCCCTCCGGCCGCAGTGACGCGTCCACTTCCAGCACCCGTTCCGCCAGCACCGGTGGCGTGCACGGCTGGGTCAGGAGGGAAGAGATGCGGGCGACGATGCGCTCCGCCTGCTGCTGGGCCAGACCGGGATCCGCGCCAGGCAACGGCCGGTGCACGTACATCACGTCGGCGTCGGAGCCGTAGCTGATTTCGCGTCCTCCTTGCCGGCCCATTGCCACCACCAGCAGCGCCGTCTGCCGGTCCTCCGCCTCCAGCACGGCGGTTTCGGCCACATGCAGTGCCCCGAGCACCGCCGCCCGGTCCGTGTCGGCCAGAGCTGCACCGACCTGGGTCTGGTCCAGCAATCCGCTGGAGTCGGCGAGCGCAATGCGCAGCGTCTCGCGGCGGCGTATCAACCGGATCAGCCGCACCGCCTCTTCGGGCACCGGGTGCCGGGACATTTTGGACCGGATTTCCTGCCACTGGGCGTCAAAGCCGAGCGGTACGAGGTCTTTGTCGGTGCCGAGCCAGGCCGTCGACTCCGGCGAGACTTCCAGCAGGTCAGTGATGAAGCGGCTGCTGGAGAGGATGTGGCACAACCGTTCGGCGGCCGAGCTCGAATCGCGCAGCATGCCCAGGTACCAGTGGGAGTCGCCCAGCCGCTCGCTTAACCGGCGGAAGCCCAGCAGCCCGGCGTCCGGGTCCACGCCGGAGGCAATCCATTCGAGCAACACCGGAAGCAGCTGGCGCTGCAGCGCAGCCTTCCTGCTGACCCCGCCGGTCAGGGCCTCAATGTGCCGCATCGCCCCGCGCGGATCCTGATAACCCAGCGCAGCCAGCCGGCCCCGGGCTGCCTCGGGGGTCAGCCGCACCTCGTCCAGGCTCAGGTTCGAGGCGGCGGCCAGCAGCGGCCGGTAGAAAATCCGCTCGTGCAGCGCCCGCACCCGGCGCTTGGTCTGCTGCCACTTCTCCATCAGCTCCGCCGGAGCCGGACGCCTCTCCAACAGCGCGCCCTGAGCGGCCTTGGCCAGCACTCGCTGGGCCTGCTCGTCGTCCGGCATCAAGTGCGTGCGGCGCAGATGCACCAGCTGGATGCGGTGTTCCAGGACGCGCAGGTACCGGTAGGCTTCGTCGAATTCACGGGCGTCGGCCCGTGAGATGTAGCCGGCCACGCTCAACGCGGTGATGGCTGAGGTAGTATCGCGCTGGCGGATGGATTCGTCCACCCGCGCGTGGACCAGCTGCAGCAGTTGGACGGTGAACTCGACGTCGCGCAGTCCTCCGCGCCCCAGCTTGATCTGCCGTCCGCGCTCATGGGCCGGGATGTTCTCCGTCACCCGGCGCCGCATGGCCTGCACCGACTCAACGAAGCCATCCCGCTCCGACGAAGACCACACCAGCGGTGCCACGGCTTCCTCGTAGCGGCGGCCCAGCCCGGCATCCCCGGCCACCGCCCGCGCCTTCAGCAGCGCCTGGAACTCCCAGCTCTGCGCCCAGCGCCGGTAGTACATCAGGTGTGACTCCAGCGTGCGCACCAGCGGCCCGTCCTTGCCCTCGGGCCGCAGATTCGCGTCCACTTCCCAGAGCCCGGGCTCCGGTCCGGGCGAGGAGATGGCGCGGGCCGTTCCGGTGGCCAGGGCCGCGCCGATGGCCGCACCTTCGCCGTCGTCGAGCCCCTCTGCCTCCACGACGTACACCACGTCCACGTCTGAAATATAGTTCAGCTCGCCCGCACCGCACTTGCCCATGCCGATGATGGCCAGCCGCACCGCCGCAACGTCGTCGGCACCGTAGCGTTCGGTTGCTTCAGCCCGGGCCACCGCGAGCCCTGCTTCCAGCGCCGCGGCGGCCAGGTCCGCCAGTTCCCGGCCGGCCTCCGGCATGAAATCCACCGGTGAAGCGGCACAGAGATCCCGGACTGCGAGTTCGGCCAGGTGCCGGCGGTAGGTGCTCCGCAGCGCTATGTAGGCCTCTTTGCCTGCCAGCGAGGCAACCGGTTGTTCCGCCAGCGGGTCCGCCCCGACGGACTGGAGCAGCAAGCTGCGCAGCCGGGAAGCCGGTACATGCCCGGGCTCCGGTCCAATATCGGTGTGGAGGACATCCAAGTGCTCCGGCCGGCGGAGCAGGAAGTCCGCCAGTGCCTCCGAAGCCCCGAGCAGCCGGAACAGGGCTTCGCTGGCGTCGCCGCCCATGTTGATGACATCCGCCAATGACGGGTTCTTCTCCAGCAACCGGACCAGGGACACCAGGGCCAGATCCGGGTCCGCGCTGACCGCGAACCCCGCGTCAAGCCTCTCCTGGCTAATGCCGGACAGTTCCTCGGCCTGCAGGAAGCGGGTACTGCGCTCCAGATCGTGGAAGCCGCGGGCGATCAAACGCCGGTTTGTCAGCACCTTCAGTCCTAGAGGATTCCGATGTTGCGCTTCAGCTCGTGCGGGGTGACCTGCAGCCGGTAGTCATGCCATTCGGCACGCTTGTTGCGCAAAAAGATCTCGTACACCTGCTCGCCCAGGATGCCGGCCACCAACTCCGACTCTTCCATTGCGCGGATGGCGTCATGCAGGCTGGACGGCAGCGGGTCCAGCCCCATGGCCCGCCGCTCCGCCGTGCTGAGGCTCCAGACGTCGTCCTCCGCGGCCGGCGGCAACTCATACCCCTCCTCGATCCCCTTGAGCCCTGCTCCCAGCAGCACCGCGTAGGACAGGTACGGGTTGGCCGCCGAGTCGATGCCGCGGTACTCCACCCGGGCGGATTGGCCCTTGTTCGGTTTGTACAGCGGGACGCGCAGCAGCGCGGAGCGGTTGTTGTGGCCCCAGGAGATGTAGCTCGGGGCCTCGCCCCCGCCCCACAGGCGCTTGTAGGAGTTGACGAACTGGTTCGTGACGGCGGTGAACTCGGGCGCATGGCGCAGGATGCCGGCCATGAACTGGCGAGCGGTCTTCGAGAGCTGGAACTCGGCTCCGGCTTCGAAGAAAGCGTTCGAATCGCCCTCGAACAGCGAAAAGTGGGTGTGCATGCCGGACCCGGGGTGTTCGGAAAAAGGTTTGGGCATGAACGTGGCGTAAATGCCCTCCATCAGGGCCACTTCCTTGATTACCGTCCGGAACGTCATGATGTTGTCCGCGGTCTGCAGCGCATCGGCGTAGCGGAGGTCTATCTCATTCTGGCCCGGACCGTCTTCGTGGTGGCTGAACTCCACCGAGATGCCCACGTTTTCCAGCATCGTCACGGCAGTGCGGCGGAAGTCCTGCGCAACGCCGCCGGGCACATGGTCGAAATAGCCGGCATGGTCCACCGGCACGGGCACGCCGTCCGGACCCAACTGATCGGACTTGAGCAGGTAGAACTCGATTTCCGGATGCGTATAGCAGGTAAAGCCCATCTCCGCGGCCTTGCCCAGGGTCCGCTTCAGCACATTGCGCGGATCAGCGGTGGAGGGCTCGCCGTCGGGCGTGAGGACATCGCAGAACATGCGCGAGGTCTGCTCCGCCTCGCCCCGCCACGGCAGGATCTGGAACGTGGTGGGATCGGGCTGGACCAGCATGTCCGATTCGAAGACCCGGGCCAGCCCCTCGATGGAGGAGCCGTCGAATCCGAGGCCTTCCTCGAAGGCGCCTTCGACTTCAGCAGGTGCCAACGCGACCGACTTCAGCGACCCGACGATGTCCGTAAACCAGAGCCGGACAAACCGCACGTCGCGCTCTTCGATGGTACGGAGGACGAATTCCTGCTGACGGTCCATGTGCTGCCTTTCACTGTGTCCGACCCTGCAGCGGAAACTGCCCGCCGGGGCCTGCCGTGGTCTGCTTCCCTTAGCCTACTGGCAGCGCCACCGAAGCCGGTCGGCTGTAACGTGTCCGCGCGTGAGTGGAGGAAGCCGACGCTGGAGGATTAGGCTCTACCACATGCCCACTTCACAGTCTTCCGGTGCGGAACAGCCGGCTCCTTACGGCACGCCCGCGGCGTCATCGCCTGCCCGACCGGCACGGCGCACCCGCATCCACCACCTGCAGCAGGCCAAGGACGAGGGCCGCCGCTTCGCCATGCTGACGGCCTACGACCAGTACGCCGCAGAGATTTTCGATGCAGCCGGCGTCGAGGTGCTGCTGGTCGGCGACTCGGCTTCCAACAATGTGCTCGGCAATGAGACGTCCCTGCCGATCACGGTGGACGAGATGCTTCCGCTCTGCCGGGCCGTCGCCCGGTCGGCCGGCAGCGCCCTGGTCGTTGCCGACCTGCCTTTCGGCAGTTACGAGGTCTCGCCTGCGCAGGCAGTGGAAACCTCTGTGCGCTTCCTGAAGGAAACCGGCGTTCACGCGGTGAAGATGGAGGGCGGAGCCTACTATGCCGACTCCGTCCGGGCGATGGTGCAGGCCGGCGTTCCGGTCATGGCACACATCGGCTTCACTCCGCAAAGCGAGCATGCGCTGGGCGGTTACCGGGTGCAGGGCCGCGGCGACGACGCCCGGCGGCTCATCGACGACGCCCTGGCGCTGGAAGCAGCCGGAGCGTTCGCTGTGCTCATGGAGATGGTGCCGGCGGAGGCAGCTGCCCGGGTGGACCAGGCCCTGCATGTTCCCACGGTCGGGATCGGTGCCGGGCCGTCAACCACCGGTCAGGTGCTCGTGTGGCAGGACATGGTGGGCCTGCGCGGCGGAAAGATGGCAAAGTTCGTCAAGCAGTATGCGGACGTGCGCACCATCATGTCCGACGCCGCTGCCGCCTTCCGCACGGAGGTCCAGGACGGCTCCTTCCCCGGCCCGGAACACTCCTTCTAGACCCGGACCGGGACGAGCGCCGGAGTGGATCAGTCGTCCTCCGCGTCCCACTCCTCGTTGCGCCGCTGCACCTTTTCCAAGGCGTGCTCGGCTTCTTCACGGGTTTCGTAAGGACCGATCAGCTGGGTCCAGTCGGACTGGGCGCCCACTTCCACCTGGTGGGTGACCACGTTGTACCAGAAATCCGCCATGCCGGCCTCCTTACGTTGACGGTGTCCGACCGGCGTTCCCGGCCCTCGCCCGGGCCGCTGTCGGGCACCTCTGCAGCACCTATATGATCGATACTATGCCCCACAACGCAGCAACAGCACCCGTCGGAACCCTCGTTCAAGGCACCGTGAGCCCCACGTTGCCGGTCCCTGCTTCGATTGAACGGCCCGAGTACGTGTGGAAACCTGCGCCGGCGAAATTCACCGGTTCCGAGGTCAAGTCGCCGGAAACCATCGAGAAGATCCGTACCGCCGGAAGGATCGCCGCACAGGCCATCGTGGAGGTCGGCAAGCACATCGAACCCGGCGTGACCACCGACGAGCTGGACCGGATCGGGCATGAGTTCCTGCTGGACCACCAGGCATATCCGTCGTGCCTGGGCTACCGCGGCTTCCCCAAGTCGATCTGTTCCTCGCTCAATGAAGTCATTTGCCACGGCATCCCGGACAGCACGGTGGTGCGGGACGGCGACATCATCAATATCGACATCACCGCCTACCTGGACGGCGTCCATGGAGATACGAACCACACCTTCCTGGTGGGCGACGTCGATGAGGAGTCCCGCCTGCTGGTCGAGCGCACTCAGGAGTCATTGCGCCGCGGCATCAAGGCCGTCGCCCCGGGCCGGGAAATCAACGTCATCGGCCGGACCATCGAGTCCTACGCGAAGCGCTTCGGCTACGGCGTGGTCCGCGATTTCACCGGTCACGGGGTCGGCGAGGCCTTCCACACCGGCCTCATCATCCCCCATTACGACGCCGCACCCGCCTACAGCAGGGTGATCGAGCCGGGGATGGTCTTCACCATCGAACCCATGCTGACCCTGGGCACCATCGAGTGGGAGATGTGGGACGACGACTGGACCGTTGTCACCAAGGACCGCAAGCGCACCGCCCAGTTCGAACACACACTGGTGGTCACCGAATCCGGCGCGGAAATCCTGACCCTCCCCTAGCCCCTGCCGACCGGCCTGACACCGCCCGACGCAGCGGGTAGGCTTCCCGTAGTCCGGCGAGGCACGCCGGATGCAAGCGCACATGGAGGTGGCATGGGGCCCCAGGACGACGAGGCCAAAAAGTCGGCCAAGCTGGCAGCCCGGTCCGCAGTTGGGATCGATATCGGCGGCACCGGCATTAAAGGCGGCATTGTCGACCTTAAGAAGGGAAAGCTGGTTGGTGACCGCATCCGCTACGACACCCCCCGGCCGTCCAGCCCGGATGCCGTGGCGGACGTCGTCGCCCGCATCGTCAACGAGCTCTGCGCCCTCCCCGAGGGCCCGGCGCCCGACCGCCCGGTAGGCGTCACGTTTCCCGCCATCATCCGCCATGGTGTTGCACATTCGGCAGCAAACGTGGATCCGAGCTGGATCGGGACCGACGTTGACGCGCTGCTCACCCACAAGATGTCCCGTCCCGTCCAGGTCATGAACGACGCCGACGCCGCCGGGCTGGCGGAGGTGCGCTACGGCGCGGGGACGGGGGCGAAGGGAACCGTCCTGGTCATCACCCTGGGCACCGGAATCGGGTCGGCCTTCATCTTCGACGGCAAGCTGGTGCCCAACGCCGAATTGGGCCATTTGGAACTGGACGGCCATGACGCCGAGTCAAAGGCATCCGCCGTGGCCCGGGAACGCGACGGCCTGGACTGGGCTGAGTATGCCAAGCGCCTGCAGCGGTACTTTTCGCACGTGGAGTTCTTGTTCTCGCCGGAACTGTTCATCGTTGGCGGCGGCATCTCCAAACGGAGCGAGGACTTCCTGCCGCGGCTCCGGCTCGCCACACCGATCATCCCGGCCCAGCTGCGGAACAACGCAGGGATCGTCGGGGCGGCACTGCAGGCGGCCATGCACTTCGGCTTCGCGGACTAATCCTGCCGGCAGAACGGTTGGTGCCGGTGGCGGCCTCGGCTTCCCCTCCGCAGCCGCCACCGGAGTCTTTCGCGCTACTGCGCTGTCAACGGCCGTTGCCGGCCTTCCGGCCCTTGCCGGCCGTTTTTCTGCGTGTCGTGGCGCAGTTGGTCGATGGCGGACTCGAAATCCTCCAGCGATTCGTAC
>NZ_JBNHHB010000151.1:0-12610 GCF_059091905.1 Arthrobacter sp. Dra40 | reverse complement strand
TAGCTTTGCTGCGCAAGTTCATCTCTGACCGCGGAAAGATCCGCGCCCGCCGCGTGACTGGCGTCACCGTGCAGGAGCAGCGCAAGATCGCACTGGCCATTAAGAATGCCCGCGAAGTTGCTCTGCTGCCCTACTCCGGCGCTGGCCGCGGCTAAGCGAAGCGAAGAGGAGAGTACTGACATGGCAAAGCTCATTCTGACCCACGAAGTGACCGGTCTCGGCACTGCTGGCGACGTCGTCGAGGTAAAGAACGGTTACGCCCGTAACTACCTTCTGCCCCGCGGCTTCGCCCTGACCTGGACCAAGGGCGGGGAAAAGCAGGTGGAGTCCATCAAGGCTGCACGTGCCGCCCGCGAGATTGCATCCCTGGAGGACGCGCAGCAGCTTGCTGCCAAGCTGTCCTCCAAGCCGGTCACGCTGACCGTCAAGGCCGGCGAGTCTGGCCGTCTGTTCGGCACCGTCAAGCAGGCCGACGTTGCTTCCGCTGTCGAGGCCGCCGGCCTCGGCGCCATCGACAAGCGCAAGGTCGAATTGACCGAGCACATCAAGTCGGTGGGCGACTACCAGGCAACCGTGCGTCTGCACGAAGAGGTCTCCGCCGTCATCGACCTGAAGGTCGTTGCTGGCTAACAGCTTCACAGTCACTGCAGGCCGGGTCCGTTCAGGACCCGGCCTGCAGTGGTTAACGCCCGGTACGCTGGAATTCATGAGCACACACGAGTTCAGCCAGGTGGACGTCTTCGCCACCGGACCCTGCACCGGCAATCCGCTGGCCGTGGTCTCGGGAGCCGGATCCTTGAGTGACGGGCAGATGCTGCGCTTCGCCAACTGGACCAACCTCTCCGAGACCACCTTCCTCTTGCCGCCCGAGAGCCCGGACGCCGACTACCGGGTCAGGATCTTCACGCCCAGCGGCGAGCTGCCCTTCGCGGGCCACCCAACGCTGGGCACGGCGCACGTCTGGCTCTCCGGTGGCGGGCAGCCGAAGGCGGACGGCACCGTCATCCAGGAGTGCGGCGCCGGCCTGGTCAAGGTCAAGCACGACGGCGCACGGCTGGCTTTCGCTGCTCCGCCCCGGCGGCGTACCGGACCGCTTCCCGACGTTAATGTCGCCAAGATCTGTGCTGCCCTGGGAATCGAGCGCGACGACGTGTTGCGCCACGAGTGGGCGGACAACGGCCCGCAATGGCAGGCCCTGCAGCTGCGGGACGCCGAGGCGGTCCTCGACGTCGTGCCCGACTATGCGGCCCTGGCACCGTTCGGTGTGGGCTTGATCGGCGCCCACCCGCGGGGGGCCGGGATTGATTTTGAAGTCCGCGGACTCATGGGCTTCGAAGACCTCCCGGCGGAGGATCCGGCCACCGGCAGCCTGAACGCCGCGCTGGCCCAGTGGCTGATCGCCGAGGGCACGGCCCCCGCCGCGTACTCTGTCCGCCAGGGAACAGCGCTCGGTCGGGATGCCCGGCTCTACATCGAATCCGACGCCGAGGATGTTTGGGTGGGAGGCACCGTAGCGGCGGTGATCAGCGGGACGGTGGAGATCTGACCCGGCCGGGTTAGCGCTGGCTCTGCAGGGACTCGTGGTCAGCGGTGGTCATGTGCCGGTAGCCGAGCTCGATCAGCTCCGTCAGCACGTCGAGGTCGACGTCTGCCAGCTTGTTGACGTAGAGGCAGGCGGCGCCGGTCTTGTGCTTGCCCAGGTGCTCCAGCAGGGCAGCGGACTCGGGGGCGTATGTCAGCCCGTACAACGCCAGGTTGCCTTTCCGCGGCGAGAAACCGATGGCCGCAGCGTCGCCCTCGCGGCCGCTGGCGTACTTGTAGTGGTAGCTGCCGAAGCCGATGATCGACGGCCCCCACATCACGGGTTCCTGCCCGGTGGCCTGCCGCATCAGCTCCAGCACTGTTTCGCCGTCCTGTCGCCGGACAGGGTGTTCCACGGACCGGAGGAAGCTGTCGACGGAAACGTCCGTGGGCGCCGTCTTGTTCTCTGCCATGGGATGAAGTGTTGCAGAAAGCCGTAGGGGCTGCCAGCAGCGGGGACGAGAAGGGCCGGGACCGGAGAGTTACGGCTCCTCGTCCGGCTCAATCAGGTCCACGAATTCGCGGGCTTCCGGCTCGCTTGCTTCCGAGTGCGCCAACAGCAACCTGACAGCGCTGTCCCGGTCGCCGCTTAGCGCCGCGGTACGGATCCGGGCGAAGACCTCGTCGTTCAGACGCGTGCTGGCCACCTCCCTGATCGTGTCACCCTTGGACACGATGGCCCGGTACCGGTATCCCGCGTGTGCGGGTCGTGATGCGGGAGCGGACTCCTGGGGTACTGCGACGTCGTCCTCTTGCGGCGCCGGGGGTGACGGAAGCGGTTCCTCCTCCTCCGGCCGCTCGGCCGCAGCCTTCCGCGGCTCCTCCTGCAACTGGTGCTCCGGTGCTGCCTCTCCGGGCTGCTCAGGCTCTGGCTGAAGGGTCGGGACAGTTTCGGGGAGTGCGGTGTAGGGCTGCGGGTGCGCTGACATCTGCGCCACGGCGGACGCGGATTCCCTCAGCCCTGCGCCCGTTGCGCTGCGGTACTCCTTGATGGCCGCCAACGCCTGCCCTTGCGCGATGAACGCGTAGACCGCTGTATGTTGCTGCTGGTTCAACCGAGCGCTGGCAGCGGCCGCGGCTTCCTTGCTCGTGGCTGGTGCCGTTGCCTCCGCCGAGTCGCGGCCCGGGCGGACGCGGCCGTTCTTGTTTCGCGAGGCCAACCGCACGATCACCACGCCAATCACAACGACCAGCACGACGATGAGCAACGGCACCACAAAATCCATACTTGAATCGTACGTCGCGCACCGGCCTGTGGTTCACTCCGACCTGCGGTAACGGGGATGACAGCGCTGTAATTCATCCCCTGTGGATAAGGAGTGGATAACTTTTGCGTACGCGTCAATTTCAGATCTGTCAACAGCGAAAATGACGGAAAAAATAACCGGGAAATTCTTTTCTTCCACACCCGGTGCACAACGTTTCCGCAGGTCAGGAGGTGGTTACTGGTCAGTTCACTTTGTTTTCCACAGCTATGCCCACAGTCTGTGCACAAGACACGCCCACGCATCCACATTTTATCCACAGGGGTAGTGGATAAGTCGCTTGGCGGTAGCCGGGAAGAGGGCTACCGTTGCGGAGTATCCCACTCGGAGTCCGTTCACGGGCCTGCGGTTCTGCGCGCCTTTCGGCCGTTCGACGAGTTTTGTCCGAAGCGCTTGATAGTTCTAGGTCCGAGGGGATGCTGTACCCCTTCCAGGAGCAAAGAAAGAGGCAGCGGTGTCGTTAGCGCACGCGGATTCGGCAACAAGTCGGGATTCCGAATTCGGCCGTACGCCGCCGCAAGACCTCGTGGCCGAACAGTCCGTGCTGGGCGGCATGATGTTGTCCAAGGACGCCATCGCCGACTGCGTTGAGGTGCTCCGCGGCGTGGACTTCTACCGTCCTGCGCACGAGAGCATCTACGAGGCCATCATCGACCTCTACGGCCGTGGCGAACCGGCCGACGCCGTCACCGTTTCCGACCTGCTGACGAAGCGTGGCGAGATTTCCCGCATCGGCGGGCCTGCCTACCTGCACACGCTGATCCAGTCCGTACCCACGGCCGCCAACGCCGGCTTCTATGCCGAAATCGTCCGCGAACGCGCAGTACTCCGACGCCTGGTCGACGCAGGCACCAAGATCGTCCAGCTGGGTTACTCGCAGGACGGCGAGGTCGACGCCATCGTCAACCAGGCCCAGGCTGAAATCTACGCCGTCGCCGAGCGGCGCACCGCCGAGGACTACGTCCCGCTCAAAGACATCATCGAAGGCACCGTCGATGAAATCGAATCAGCCGGCCACCGTGGCGAGGGCATGACCGGCGTTCCCACCGGTTTCTACGAACTCGACGAGCTGACCCAGGGCCTCCACCCCGGACAGATGATCGTCATCGCCGCCCGGCCGGCCGTGGGCAAATCCACCTTCGCACTGGATTTTGCCCGGTCGGCAGCGATCAAGAACAACATGACGACGGTTTTCTTCTCCTTGGAAATGGGCCGGAATGAGATCGCCATGCGCCTTCTCTCCGCAGAAGCCACCATCGGGCTTCAGGACCTGCGCAAGGGCACCATCAAGGATGAACAGTGGGGCAAAATAGCCACCACCATGGGCCGGATGAACGACGCCCCGTTGTTCATCGATGACAGCCCCAACATGTCCCTGATGGAAATCCGCGCCAAGTGCCGTCGCCTGAAGCAGCGCCACGACCTCAAGCTGGTCGTGCTCGACTACCTTCAGCTGATGTCCTCGGGTAAGCGCGTCGAGTCCCGCCAGCAGGAAGTCTCGGAGTTCTCCCGTGCCCTCAAGCTGTTGGCCAAGGAACTCGAAGTCCCGGTCATCGCGCTCTCGCAGCTGAACCGTGGCTCCGAGCAGCGTACGGACAAAAAACCGATGGTGTCCGACCTTCGTGAATCCGGTTCCATCGAGCAGGACGCGGACATGGTCATCCTGCTTCACCGTGAGGACATCTACGACAAGGAATCCCCGCGGGCCGGTGAAGCCGACGTTATCGTGGCCAAGCACCGTAACGGCCCCACCAAGACCATCGTGGTCGGGTTCCAGGGCCACTACTCCCGCTTCGCCAACATGGCGGTCGAACATGGTTAGTTGTTGCGGGGCGGGCACCGCACGCAGCCCAACGATCGTCACCCCCTCCGTATTAAGCGGCAAGGGAGCGCTCCGGTAGCCGCCCGCGCGCAGGGCTCTTATCCTCGAGGGGAGTCACGGATTGTCGGCGGCGGAGACGCCGCCGATGTCCGGCGGCCCCGGACGTCGCCAAGAAGCGATGCCACCCCGGACCGGGCAGTTCCAGCTGCTCCACCTGAAAGGAATCTTCGGATGCGCCACACGCCGGGCTATCTGATGACGGACCCCAACGAAGTCAAGCGCCTCATCCGCAAGCATCCCTGGGCCACCTTCGTTTCCGCGACCAGCAACGGACTGGTCGCCTCCCACTACCCGGTGCTGTTGGAGGAAGACCGCGAGGATATCTCCATCGTCAGCCACTTCGGCCGCCCGGACGAGACCCTGCACGAACTTGGCAGGCACGAGATCCTTGTCATCATTCAAGGTCCGCACGATTACGTTTCCCCCAGCTGGTACGCGGCCGGGGACGTCGTACCCACGTGGAACCACCTCACCGCACATCTCTACGGCATTCCGGAAATTCTCAGCGACGACGAGAACTACGAAATGCTCACCCGCCTCACCGACCACTTTGAGCAGCACCACCCGGGCGGCCGGCATCTGAGCGAAGACGAACAGGGCACCCGCCGCGCAGCGAAGGGTACCGTCGGGCTGCGGATGCGCGTGGAACGCTTCGATGCGAGGGCCAAGCTCAGCCAGAACAAGCAGCCGGAGGTGGTGCGGAACGTGATCGACCACCTGGATGAGCAGAATCCGCACCTCGCGCACGAGATGAAACGGGTCCACCTCCCTCGTGCCGAGTAGACAGACTCAGCCAGCAGATTCTTTAGACCGCTGATAGGTGGGTGGCCGCGGAACGCACGAGCTGCCGGCTTATCATCACCCAGGGTTCTGGATGCGTTCCCCGCTGGCGTCCGCGGTGATGGGTCCACGGGCGGCGCTAAGGCGTCCCCTCAAGGAGCCAGGTTTTTGGGCGTGCGCACCCAACGGGGCATCAGTCGTAGCACGCTACGCAAGACAACGTGTGCTTCGGTGATGCACTTCATAGTTTTACTTGACACGTTGTAAAGATTCTGGGCACACTGTGACAGACGCCTCACCTGCTCCACCCGTTCCGCAGGACCTGCACCAGCTGCAGCCACCGAGACGACGGAGAAGAACGCCGAAGCCGCCCTCTGAGGGCCGACGACCTTCACGCCACCCACCACGATCAAGGAGAACACCGTGACCGCACCGATCGGAGCAGACATCGACATTTGGGACGATGACGTCCTCGTCGACCCCTACAGCACCTACGCCGCCCTGCGCGAACAGGCTGGAGTCGTCCACCTCCCGAAGAACGGTCTCTATGTCCTGACCCGCTACGACATCATCCGTGACGCCCTCGGCGATCCGGAGACGTTCTCCTCCACCAGCCTGGGCTTCAACCCGATGGTGAACGAGGCACTGCAGGGCACCTCGCTCGCCTCCGACCCGCCCGCGCACACCCAGCTGCGCGCCACGTTGTCGGAAAACCTCACACCGCGCGCTCTGCGCGGACTGAAGGTCACCATCGACGAGAAAGCGGACAAGCTTGTCGCCGAGCTCGTCGCGAGCGGCAGCTTCGAGGCTATCGACTCGCTGGCACGCGCCTTCCCGCTCGAAATCGTCGCCGACCTCATCGGCTTCAGCGGCCATGTGAAGGACAACATGCTGCGCTGGGGGCAGGCCGCCATGCAGGTCCTGGGGCCGATGAACCACCGCACCCAGGAGAGCTTCCCGATCGCCGGCGAGCTGTACGGCTGGTGCTCCTCCGTCACCGCCGACGATCTCGTACCGGGGTCGATCGGCCGCGGCATTTTCGACGCCGAGACGCGCGGTGACATTCCGAAAGGATCCGCCGGGCATATCATCCACCAGTACCTGGGCGCCGGCGTCGACACCACCATCGCCTCCATCGGCAACATCGTCGCGCTCTTCGGACGGCACCCGGAGCAGCTTGAGCTCGTTCGCCAGAACCCGGAGCTCGTCCCGGCGGCGTTCGCCGAGGTGCTGCGCTACTGGCCCCCGATCCACATCTGGGGCCGGACCGCGACCCGGGACGTCGAGATCGATGGCGCAACCGTTCCCGCCGGAGCCCAGTTGGGCATCCTGTTCGGCGCCGGCAACCGCGACCCGCGGCACTATGAAAATCCCGACGTCTTCGACGTGAGGCGCAACCCGGTGGACCATCTCACCTTCGGCTACGGGCCGCACGGGTGCGCCGGCCAGGGCCTGGCGAAGCTCGAGGCCCACGCGATCATCGAGGCCCTCGCCCGCCGGACGAAGGTGTTGGAGATCGGTGACGAGGTCCGGGCGCCCAGCAACATCACCCGCAGCCACGAACAGCTCGACGTCGTCAAGGTGGTGGCAGTGTGAGGATCGAACTCGACCGCCCCCGCTGCGAAGGGCACGGACTCTGCGAGGAAGCAGCACCCAAACTCATGCACCTCGACAACGACGGCGAACTGGTGATCGACGTCCCGGAGGTCCAAGGGGCGGAGCTGGCCGTTGCACAAGCTGCGGTGCGGATCTGCCCGGTCGCCGCGCTGCGGCTGGCGGAGAAGTGACGATGCGGCGAATCGTCGTCGTCGGAAACGGCATCGCCGGACTCACCGCGTGCGACTCGCTGCGCTCGAACGGGTTCGACGGCGAGTTGACCGTCGTCGGGGCCGAGCCGCACCAACCGTACAGTCGCCCGGCCCTGTCGAAGGCGCTGCTGCAAGGCGATGGCGGGCTCCAAGCCCACGAGCTGCCCGAGCCAACCCACGAAGCGGTGGAACTTCTCGGCGTCAGCGCAGCAGGCATTGACCCGGAAGCGAAAATCGTGCGGACCGACGGAGGCGATGAGCTGCCGTATGACGGCCTGGTCATCGCCTCCGGTTCCCGGGCCAAGCGGCTCACCCCGGGTCCGCTGCCCGCGGGCCCTGGCGGGGAACTCACCCTGCGGACCATCGAGGACGCGGTGGCGCTCAAGCAGCGGGTCGCGGCCCGCCCCTCGGTGATCGTGGTCGGCGGAGGACCGCTGGGAATGGAGATCGCCTCGGGCTGTCTGCACGTCGGTTGCGATGTCACGCTGGTCTCCGATGTGAAGCCCCTCTCGCGCCAACTCGGCAGCCACCTGTCCGGAATCTTCACTGCTGCCGCCGCCCGGCACGGACTGCGGTTCGTCAGCGGCAGCAGGGCGCGACTCGTTAAGTCCGGCTCGGGGACTCGGGTTGCCCTCGCCGACGGCACCCAGCTTGAGGCGGACCTCGTCGTCACGGCCATCGGCGACGAGCCGAACATCGACTGGCTGTCCGGTTCGGGTCTCCTCGTCGACGGGGGACTGCGCGTCGATTCACGCGGCCGGGTCCGTCCGGACGTTGTTGCCGCCGGTGATGTGGCGTTCTTCCCGACCGGCGGCGGCGTGGGGCGCGTGCCGTTGTGGACCAGCGCCATCGACCAGGCCAAGGTTGCGGCTGCCGGCCTGCTTAAAGGCAACGCGGCACCAGAGCTCGACTTCCAGCAGTACTTCTGGACCGAAGGATTCGGGCTGTCGCTCAAAGCGATCGGCTCCACACCCGTGACCGGGGCGCCGGACTACCTGCAGCCGGGCGGCGAAGCCGGCTCGATGCTGCTGCACTGGGAGAACGTGGACGGCCCCGGCACCGCAGCGGCGATCAACTTCCGCATCCCCATCCCCAAACTCCGGCGGCTCGCCAACTCGGGACCGTCGGTGCTGCAACCGGCGACGCCGGTGAAGCTTTGATGAGCTGTTACGCCTGACAGTACTGAGGATTCCGGCGGCTGCAGGGGCGCCGCCCTTGGCGGACTGGGGTCCCTGCACCATCGATAGAGGATTGCCTCATGCCGTCGCTGCGAGAAGCCCAAAAACAGCTGACCCGCGACCGGATCGTCGAACGGGCACTCGAACTCTTCATCGAGAAGGGATACGCCGCGACAACGATCGACGATATCGCTGCCGCTGCCGGCACCACCCGGGTGACGTTCTACGCGTACTACCCCTCTCGGAGCGATCTGATGAGGGACTTCATGGCCCGGGTGAACGCGGTACTTGACCGTGCCGACGGACCCGACCGCGCATCGACAGCCCCAGAGCTCGTGGACGTGGTCCGCGCGGGCGAGCCGGCAGGCATCCTTGACTGGCTCGAGTCGCGCGCAGCACTTTGGCCTGGCTTCCGCCCCTACCTGGACGTGCTCGAAGAGGCCGCGGCGGTCGACCGCGACGTGCGGACCCTGCTCCAGGACTGGCGTGAGGAAGTAATTTCCGACCTCATCCGCGGCATGCAACAGGCCGGGCGTTTCTCGGAGGAGACGCACCACCTCCGCGGAACGCTCGCGTTCACAGAGCTCAACTACGTCTCCACCCTGTGGACGAGCCGCACGTCACAACCGAACCGTAACCAGGCGCTCGGGGTACTCGCGGAAAGCTGGTACCACCTGCTCTGCGACCAAGGCTGAGGCGAGGGACCGGCCGGTCCTGCGGTCGCCCCGGCACCGGGGGGTCCGGCCGGAACACCGACTCAAACTGAGACGGTGTCGACGTCGCGCGCCTGCACGGCGCTGACCGAACGGTCGAACAAGGCGTCCACCCGCTGTCGTTCCTCCGGCGAAACCCGCACCAGATAGGCGCACGCAACATAGACAAGGGTGTTCACGATCAGTCCCGCGACGCCCGAGGTCGCGCCGCCGAGCCAGGGGACGGACGTCGGGTGGGCCACCTGCAGGAGAGCTGCGGTCGTGATGCCGGAGAGCATGCCGGCGATCGCCGCCGCGGCGTTGCCGCGTCGCCAGAACAGACCAAAGTACAGGGTGGGCCCGAGCTGGACGATGCCCTGGTAGGAGACGATGGCCAGGACGTAGAGGGCGGGCGCCTCGAGCCAAATCAGCGCGCACACCGCAGCGGCAATGGTGATCACGATCGTGCCGGCCTTCGCCAACCGGGTCTCGCCCTTGCTGTCGGCGTCCGGAGTCGTGCGGCCGAAATCGTTGGTCAGCTGGGCGCTGGCGGCCTGGATCAGGGCGTCGACATTGCCCATGGTAGCGGCCAGGACTACGACGCCGGCCAGCGCCACGAGCAGCGGTCCTCCGACCGAAGCGACGATAAACCAGACCGAGCTGGGGTCCTCGGCAACACCCGGGAAGGACGCAGCCAGCAGCGCCACGGTGCACAACCCGGTGGAAAAGGCCATCAGGATCAGGGCGGACAGGGCAGTGGACTTCTTGATGGCCTCGGTGCTTCGTGCGGTGAACAGACGGACAAACACGTCCGGCCAGCACCAGCCGCCGAGCGCCCCGGTGAGCACGAGCGAGGCGAAGTACAACGGTCCAGCCTCACTGCCCGGGCCCGGAAGCAGGAAGTACTCCTTGGGCACACTGTCGAAGCCGAAGCCATTCACCACCAGGTAGACCAGCAGGCCGACGATCAACACCAGGCCGATGCCGTAGGCGGTGATGCCTTGGACCATGTCTGAAATGACGACACCGCGCATGCCCATCCGCACAGTCCAGATCTGCCGGAAGGCCAACACCAGAATGCTCAACACGATTGCCCCGGCAGCCGGCACCGCGCCGAAGCCGAGGTGGCTGAAGACCAGGCCCAGCGACTGCATGCCCAGGACTATCCACGGAAACGCCGCGACCAGGCCGATCAGCCCCGCGACGCGGCGGACGGTGCGGGATTGGTAGCGGAAGCCCAGTAGGTCCGCCTGCGTGCGCAGGTCGAACTTTTTGCCCCATTCATGCACGGGCCGGGCCATGAAGAACATCAGCGCGAGCGCGAGCAGCGAATAGAACACCAGGTAGTAACCAATTACGCCGCCGCCGGCCACCATTCCAGCAAATGCGATGAACACCGAGCCAGCCAGCCACGTGTTCAGGAAGGACATCGCCTGGTACCAGGGGCCGAATGTCCGGCCGCCGGTGGCGTAGTCGCTGAATCCCGTGGTTTTTACCCGGGAGCGCTCCAGAATAACGACGACGACGGCCAGGAAGAGCGCGATCGCGCCGTAGCCGATGATGGTGCTCATCTCTGGTCCTCCCCTTCAGCGGGGCGGCTAACGGCGCTGTCCACGAAGTAAATGATCACGATCGCCGCGGTGATGAATGTAGCCGTGCCCACCAGATAGGCCATGGCCGTGCCGGCTGAATCCGGGATCCAGTGGAAGACGGGGAAGACGGCCAGGGCGAAGCCGGCCAGCAGCAGGACAGCGGGCAGGACGCCCGGGCGTCTGCGCCCGGCGAAGCCGCTCCTGCCGGGTCCTTTGAACGGTACCGAAGTCATGAAGGAGTCCAATCTGAAGGGGAAGCTGAGGGCCGTCACGCCTGCCGCGGAGATTGGCAGGCGGTGAGCCATTGCAAGTTTCAGGCGCCCCCGCCAAGCGCGCAGCAATTTTGTCCGTTGATTGCTTCTTGCGTCTCGCACCGTGTAGTCCGGGGCCACAATCCGTCATCCGGCCAGTGTCGCCGGACCATTGCACTGATCGCGACCGGGGTAAGCGGCAGCTGGCAAAGCTGCATTGGATCGGTTGCCGTGCTAAGGCCCTGTGGCGGCCCTATTTGAGCATGCGCGCCTTCTCATCAATGCAGGGGCACAGCCCATTGTTGACTTCTTGGTATGATGTGCGTCATATTTTTGAACCGATGCAGCTCGCTTTTGCATAGATGATCCGACCCTTCGGAGCCGGCCCCTCGCTCGAGAAGGAGGCGCACGGTGGCCCACATCCAGCTGCTGGGGACCGGCGGTACTATCGCCTCGCGCAGCCACGGCACCGGGGGAGCTGTCGCAACCGACACCTCGTCCACGCTGGCCCAAACGCAGTACGGTGATGTCACGGTCAGCGCCCGCGACGTACTGACCACTGGCAGCTACCGGCTGGATTTGGCAGACCTGCGTTTGATTACCGAGGCGGTTGGACAGGCCCTCGCGGATGCAGACACCGACGGCGTGGTGGTCACCCACGGCACGGACACGCTTGAGGAGACAGCATTCCTGCTCGACCTCGTGCACGCCTCGCCCAAGCCAGTGGTGGTCACCGGCGCCCAGCGAACTGCCGATAGTCCCGACGCAGACGGCCCGCGCAACGTCGCGGAGGCGGTCCGCGCAGCAGCCGACGTGCAGCTGCGCGGGGCCGGAGCGCTGATCTGCTTTGACGGAACTGTGCGTTCCGCCCGGGGTGCCCGCAAGGTGCACACCACCGCGGGCAGCCCGTTCGGCGGTGGCACGGAAGTGGCGCACATGGCGGGCGGCCAGCTTGTGGTGACCGCCACGCCCCGCCGCTACCCGCCGTTACCGACACTGCCGACCGCGTTCGACAACACCCGGGTGGAAATCATTACTGCCTACCCCGGCGCGACGCCGGACCTGTTGGATTACGCCGTGCAGCTTGGAAGCGACGCCGTCGTGCTGGCCGGTACCGGGGTCGGCAACGCGGGACCGGGGTTCGCCGAGGCTGTGAAGCGGGCGACGGGCAATGGCTGCCTCGTCGTGCTCAGCACAAGGGCGCCGTGGGGTCCTGTGGTCCCGACCTATGGCAGTGGCGGCGGCATCGATTTGGTAGCCGCCGGGGCCATCCCCTCGCTGGACCTCAACCCCTTTCAGGCGCGCATCCTCGCCGCCGCCCTGCTTTCCTACGGCAAGCCGGCAGCAGAATTCCCAGCAGTGTTCGAAACCTACCTCTAGGAACATCCACCGCCACCAGAGGAGACACTATGTCCAAGAAAATCTTCGTTTCGGTTGGCATCGACGTCGACGCCGTCGGCGGCTGGTTGGGCTCCTACGGCGGTGAGGACTCCCCGGGCGACATCTCCCGCGGGCTCTTCGCCGGCGAGGTCGGCGTGCCCCGGCTGCTTCAGCTCGCCCAGCGCCGTCAGATGCCCGTGA
>NZ_JBNHHB010000150.1:0-12655 GCF_059091905.1 Arthrobacter sp. Dra40 | reverse complement strand
GGGCCACCTGCTGCGTGCAGCAGGTGGCCCCCCGTTTTTCTGTTCTGGTAGGTGAAGCTTCGGCTCAGTGCAGGTTGATCCTGATCACCCGGCCGTCGGGCGCGGTCTTCCCTGAGAAGTCAGGCAAGGCATGCGTCGTGGCGTAAAGGCGGTCGCCGCGGATCTCCAAAGCACCCGGGGCAGTCGCCTTGTAGAAGTGCCGTGCCGTGTGGTGCCCCTTCTTCAGGACGGAGATCTCGTTGCCGAACATCTCGGCCACGTAGATGTCCCCGCGGGAGCCGACGGCCAGGTTGGTGGCGCCGGAAAACCCGTCGGCCAACTCTACGACCTTGCCGGTACGGGAATGGACCTTGAACACGCGGCCCAGCGCTCCCAGGCTCTCATCCTCGGGTCCGCCCGGCAGCGAGGTAACGTACAGCCAGCCGTGCGGGCCGAACTCCACATCCGTGGGGACGGACTCCAGATAATACTTCTTGCCCACCACACAGCGCGGCAAGTGCATGCCCTTGGCCACGGACGCGGTGACCCGGAAGGCTGCCGGCGGCAGTACCGCGACGGTGCTGACCCGCTTGGTGTGCTTGTTGATCTTCAGGATCGCGTTGGCCCCGGCGTCGGCCACGTAGATGTAGTGCCGGTCAACGGCCGTGGCGTAGGCATGGGAGTCGACGAGTCCCTTGTATTTGGCCGGAATCGTTTTCGGGACCCGGTCCAGGCACTTTTGATCCTTGACATGCCTGAAACCGTAGGTGATGTTGCCGTCCGGATTCCGTTTGGCCTCATAGCGGGCAACGTCGGCTATCTTCTTCGGCGTGGCCTTGTGGTGGCGGGCGTCCAAGGACTTGATCCACTGCACGTTCGGCAGTCCGTCCATTCCGCCTGCGCCCGTGCCTTCAGAGAAGTAGATGGTGTCCTTGTAGAGGGATACGGATCCTACCTCGGGACCGCCGGACTTGTAGACAACTTTCGGATTGCCGCGCGACGGCACCTTGTTCAGGATGCCGGCAAAATTCTGGGTCACGTACAGGCCATGCCGCCCGGCAGCAAGGCTGAGCGGGGACATCAGTCCGTGGGCAAGCTCTGTGGCGGCGGGAGCCTGGGCGCTCTCGGTGTCGGCCGTTGCGGATGCCGGTGCCAATCCGGTGCCGAGCGTTAGGCCAAACACCAGTGGAAGGGCGAGATAGAGGGATTTCTTTTTCACGGTGGAGCTCCTGGAAGCCGCGGGGCACGTCGGATGTCTCGCAGGTGGTGAGGAATGTCTGGAAAAGGGCTAAGTGATGCCAAGAGGCGACTGTGCCGTCGGCCCTGCTGAATTCCCCTGGAGCCGCATGGACGGCACGCGATTAGCTCAAAGTATTGCAGCCCACAGAGGCTGTCAACGATTCATGCTTTAATCCCCAGCCCGCGCTGCACCCGGGACGCCATATACTGAAAGGCGTGACTTCTGGCCTGCTCCGATCCGGACTGATACTCGTTGACAAGCCGCAGGGGTGGACCAGCCACGACGTCGTCGGCCGGATGCGCCGCCTGGCCGGAACCCGAAAGGTCGGCCATGCGGGAACACTGGATCCCATGGCCACGGGAGTGCTGGTGATCGGCGTCAACAAAGCTACCCGTCTGCTGACCTACATTGTCGGTGCCACCAAAACCTACGACGCGACCATCAGGCTGGGCCAGTCAACGGTCACTGACGACGCCGAGGGCGATATCACAGCAGAAACCATCGCCGCAGCCGTGACGGAACAGCAGATTAGGGCGGGCGTCGCCGCGCTCACCGGAGACATCCAGCAGGTGCCCAGCAGCGTGTCGGCCATCAAGGTCAACGGGCAGCGCTCCTATGCGCGCGTCCGCTCCGGCCAGGAGGTGTCGCTTCCGGCCCGGCCCGTCACCATTGAAAGATTCGAGATCCACGGCGTCCGGCGCGAGCGCGGGGGGAAAGTCCAAGATGTGGACGTCACGGTCGAATGTTCGTCCGGCACATACATCCGTGCGCTGGCCCGCGATCTGGGACAGCGGCTGGGCGTCGGCGGACACCTGACGGCCCTGCGACGGACCCGGGTGGGTCCCTTCCGGATCGAAGACGCCGCTACCCTGGAGCAGCTGGCCGAAGACCTGCAGATAACCGGCTTGGATGACGCCGCCAGGGTACTTTTCCCGGTCCGCGAGCTCAGCGGCGCGGAAGCCGACGACGTTTCGCACGGCCGGCGGATCCCCGCCGGGGGAGTGCGCGGGGCGACGGCGGCGTTTGCCCCGGACGGGGCCCTGGTGGCACTGCTGGAAGACACCGATTCGCAAGCGAAGCCCCTGCTGGTGTTCGCACCGGGAAGCGAGGCGTCCGCCAAGTGATCGTTGACGGTTTTTTCATCGCCGGCGCGGTGGTCACCTTGCTGTCTGCCATCGTCTGCGTGGTTGCAGCAATCCTGAAGCACGGGCCAAACGATGTCACCATTCTCACGGTGGCCGCCGTGGAATTGTTTCTGCTGGTCTACGGCGTGGCCGGTATCATCAGACAAGCCTCCGGCGAAGCAGTGTCCGGGGAGGCGTGGGAATTCTGGGGCTACCTGATCACGGCATTGCTGGTGCCGGTAGCGGCCTTTTGGTGGTCCATCATGGATCGCAGCCGGTGGAGCAACCTGGTGCTGGGTGCAGCAGGAATCACCGTATTCGTGATGCTGGTGAGGATGGAGCAGATTTGGGACGGAGCAGTCGCCGCGTGAAACCCGGCCAAGAGGAACATCGGGCCGCCGACGCCGGCGGGAAGACGGCCGTCAGCGGCCGGGCCACCGGTTTCGGCCGCTTGCTGGTTGCGGTCTACGGGGTCTTTGCGCTCTCCGCTACTGCCCGCGCCGGCTACCAGATAGCTACCAAGTTCCATGAAGCGCCGGTGGCGTACCTGCTCTCAGCCTTCGCGGCAGTCGTGTACGTCCTGGCCACCATCACGCTCGCCAGGTCCGGCACCCGGTCCTACTGGCTGTCCGTCGCTGCCGTGAGCGTTGAATTGGTCGGTGTCGTGGCCGTAGGACTGCTGAGCCTGCTGGATCCGGAACTTCTTCCCCAGGACACCGTTTGGTCCGGCTTCGGCCAAGGCTATGGCTACGTTCCCCTGGCGCTGCCGGTCATCGGACTCTGGTGGCTCCGGCAGCACCGCCCGGGGGCGAACCGGAAGCCTGCCGAAGATCGTCCATAATGGAAGGGGTCCCGGCGCCGAAGCCGCGCCCGCTCAAGGCCGAACCGACGAGGAGTTTACTGTGCACTACTGGAAAGACCTGGCCGACGTACCCCGCGGCTACGGTCCGTCAGTGGTGACACTGGGAAACTTCGACGGCGTCCACCGGGGCCACCAACAAGTACTGCGACGCCTGGTGGAGACCGCTTCCTCCCACGGGACACAGGCCGTGGCGATCTCCTTCGATCCGCATCCTGCCCAGGTTCACCGGCCCGACGCTGCCCCGCAGCTGATCATGGGACTTCAGGACCGGGTCGAAGCCCTGGAGGCCAGTGGCCTGGACGGCCTGCTGATGATGGCCTACACCCTGGAACTCGCCGGGGAAACTCCTGAGGAATTTGTCCGCAAGGTCTTCGTGGAGACTCTCGGAGCAACAGCCGTGGTCATTGGCCACGACACACGGTTCGGCAAGAACAACGCCGGTGACGTGACCACAATGCAGGAGCTCGGCCGCCAGTTCGGCTTCACGGTTGAAGTCGTGGACGAATACGAAACCGACGCCGACCACGGCACGGGCAGCGTCCGGCGGTGCTCGTCGTCGTGGGTGCGCGAGGCACTGGCTGCCGGCGATGTCGCTACGGCCGCGGAGGTGCTTGGACGGACCCACCGGATGCGCGGTGAAGTGGTGCACGGCGATGCCCGCGGCCGTGAACTCGGCTTTCCCACTGCCAACCTTTCCAAGCATTCAACGGGCATGGTCCCCGGTGACGGCGTCTATGCCGGCTGGCTGGTGGACCAGGCCGGTACCAGGTGGCCGGCTGCCATCTCGGTCGGATCCAATCCGACATTCGAGGGGGCCAGCCGCCGGGTCGAGGCGCACGTGATCGATCGGCCGCAGGAGAGCACCGACGACTTTAATCTCTACGGCCAGGAAGTAGTGGTCGAATTTGTCGAGCGGTTGCGCGGCATGGTCGCCTACACCGGCCCGGAGGCGCTGATTGCCCAAATGCGCGATGATGTGGTGCGTACCCGAAGCCTGCTTTCGACAGACTGAGTCTGCAACGGTAAACTTGCGGTGGATACGGCTGCGGTCTGTGGCGGCTGTATCCCTCCGTGCTCTGCGTCCGGCAGCCTCTGGCGGCCGGCGGTCAGTATGGAGCCCCCGGCAGCGAAGTGCTGACACGGGCCTCACGGCACAACTTCTAGGAGTTACTGTGGCATTGGACGCCGCTCTCAAGCAGGAAATCATCAAGGAATACGCCACGCACGAGGGCGACACGGGTTCTCCCGAGGTACAGATTGCTGTTCTGTCCCGTCGTATCTCCGACCTGACGGAACACCTGAAGATGCACAAGCACGACCACCACACCCGCCGCGGCCTGATGGCCCTGGTCGGCCGTCGTCGTCGCATGCTCACCTACCTGCGTGACACCGACATCACGCGCTACCGTTCGCTCATCGAGCGCCTCGGCCTGCGCCGCTAGCAAGTGATGGAGGCGGCTCTTCCGTTCACTGCACCAAGGGAACAGAAGAGCCGCCTTTTCCTACCGCACCGGGATACTGGTGCGCCAGGACCACGGCCGGCGGGGAACCGGCGGCCGGACAACTACATCAACTGGAGACTTTCGGTATCGCGGCATTCGCGGTCCTCGGTAGTGGCTTCCGGGACGCCCACAGGGCCGGCCCGTAGGTCTCGATCGAAGACCGGGTGGCGTACAGGCAGGCAGGCCGTGAAGCGGCCTCGCAGATCTGGGCAGATACCGGCAGCCTCCGCACACTCGAAGAAACGGAGGTGGCTCTCTTGGAGGGTCCCGAAATTCAGTACGCAGAAGCGGTTATTGACAACGGCCGGTTCGGCCAGCGCGTGGTCCGGTTTGAAACCGGCCGCGTGGCGCAGCAGGCCGCAGGCTCGGCGATGGTCTACATCGACGAAGACACCGCACTGCTCTCTGCCACCACAGCCGGCAAGTCCCCGCGCGAAGGCTTTGACTTCTTCCCGCTCACCGTCGATGTGGAAGAGCGCATGTACGCCGCCGGCCGCATCCCGGGTTCGTTCTTCCGCCGCGAAGGACGCCCGTCCACCGAAGCGATCCTCGCCTGCCGCCTGATGGACCGCCCGCTGCGTCCTGCCTTCGTGAAGGGGCTGCGCAACGAGGTCCAGATCGTGGTGACCGTGCTGGCAATCAACCCGGACGTCCTGTACGACGTGGTGGCCATCAACGCTTCCTCCATGTCCACCCAGCTGAGCGGCCTGCCGTTCTCCGGTCCGATCGGCGGTGTCCGCGTGGCGTTGGTGGACGGCCAGTGGGTGGCCTTCCCGAAGCACTCCGAACTGGAGCGCGCCGTGTTCAGCATGGTGGTGGCCGGCCGCATTGGCGGCGGTGCAGATGGCAACGACATCGCCATCATGATGGTCGAGGCTGAGGCTACCGACAACGCCTGGAACCTGATCAAGGAAGAGGGCGCGCCCGCGCCTACCGAAGAGGTCGTGGCCGAAGGACTGGAGGCGTCGAAGCCGTTCATCCGTGCACTGTGCGAGGCCCAGTCCGACCTGGCTGCCCGCGCCGCCAAGCCGACCGTCGAGTTCCCGATCTTCAAGGACTACGAGGACGATTCCTTCGCCGCCGTTGAGTCCGCCGCAGCCGCCAAGCTGACCGAGATCTTCTCGATCGCGGACAAGCAGCAGCGCAACGAAGCCGCCGACGCCTTCAAGGCCGAGGTCCTGGGGCAGCTGGCCGGCACCGAGACGGCGGAATTCGCCGGCCGCGAGAAGGAAATCTCCGCAGCCTTCAACGCCGTGACCAAAAAGGTTGTCCGCCAGCGCATCCTCACCGAGCAGGTGCGCATCGACGGCCGCGGGCTGAGCGACATCCGCAAGCTGACCGCCGAGGTCGAGGTTCTTCCGCGCGTCCACGGCTCGGCCATCTTCGAGCGCGGCGAAACCCAGATCCTGGGCGTCACCACGCTGAACATGCTGAAGATGGAACAGCAGATCGATTCGCTGTCGCCGGTGACGCGCAAGCGCTACATGCACAACTACAACTTCCCGCCTTACTCCACCGGTGAGACGGGCCGCGTGGGCTCGCCCAAGCGCCGCGAAATCGGCCACGGCGCGCTGGCCGAGCGCGCCCTGGTGCCGGTACTGCCGTCGCGTGAAGAGTTCCCGTACGCCATCCGCCAGGTCTCGGAGGCGCTGAGCTCCAACGGCTCCACCTCGATGGGGTCGGTCTGCGCTTCCACGCTGTCCCTTCTCAACGCCGGTGTGCCGCTGAAGGCTCCGGTGGCCGGCATCGCCATGGGCCTGGTTTCCGACCAGGTCGACGGCGAGACCCGCTACGCGGCGCTCACCGACATCCTGGGCGCCGAGGATGCCATGGGCGACATGGACTTCAAGGTCGCCGGTACCGCGGAATTCGTCACGGCCATCCAGCTGGACACCAAGCTCGACGGCATTCCCGCCTCCGTGTTGGCCGCCGCGCTGAAGCAGGCGCGCGAGGCGCGCCTGCACATCCTCGGCGTGATCAACGCTGCGATCGACCAGCCGGACGAAATGAGCGAGTACGCCCCGCGGATCATCTCGGTCAAGATTCCGGTGGACAAGATCGGCGAGGTCATCGGCCCCAAGGGCAAGATGATTAACCAGATCCAGGAAGACACCGGCGCGGACATCTCCATCGAGGACGACGGGACCGTGCTGATCGGTGCGACCGACGGTGCTGCCGCCGAAGCCGCCCGCGCGGCCGTCAACGCCATCGCCAACCCGCAGATCCCCGAGGTCGGCGAGCGGTACCTGGGCACGGTCGTGAAGACCACCACCTTCGGTGCCTTCGTGTCGCTGACTCCGGGCAAGGATGGATTGCTGCACATCTCCGAGCTGCGCAAGCTGGCCGGCGGCAAGCGTGTCGACAATGTCGACGACGTCGTGTCGGTGGGCCAGAAGGTCCAGGTCGAGATCACCAAGATCGACGATCGCGGCAAGCTGTCCTTGGCTCCGGTGGTGGCCGACGAGGCTGCAGCCGACGAGGTTGTGGCCGAAGAGGCTGCGGCCGAATAAAGATGACCGTTGTCGCCCTGCCGCTGGCCGGCAGCATGCAGCATGCCGATGCTACCGAGCTCGGCGGGTCGGACCCCACGCTGATCCACGGCGAACCGGGCGGTGCCATTGTGCGCCGCTCGGTGCTGCCCGGAGGCGTGCGGGTGCTGACCGAAGCAATGCCCGGCCAGCGGTCGGCGACGATCGGGTTCTGGGTCGGTGTTGGCTCGCGGGATGAAGCCGCGGGCCAACACGGCTCGACCCACTTCCTGGAGCATCTGCTCTTCAAAGGCACCAAGCGCCGGACCGCCCTGGACATCGCGGCGGCGTTCGACGAGGTCGGCGGTGAATCCAATGCCGCCACGGCCAAGGAAAGCACGTGCTACTACGCCCGGGTCCTGGACTCGGACCTGCCGATGGCCATCGACGTCATCGCAGACATGATTACTTCTGCTGTCCTGGATCCGCAGGAGCTTGAGCAGGAACGCGGGGTCATCCTCGAAGAGATCGCCATGGACAATGACGATCCTGCCGACGTGTGCCACGAAAAATTCGTGGAGGCGGTGCTCGGCGGGCATCCGCTGGGCCGGCCCATCGGCGGGACTCCGGAGGCGATCAAGGCGGTCGGCCGGGAATCGGTGTGGGCCCATTATCAGCGCTACTACCGGCCCGACGAGCTGGTGGTGACAGCCGCGGGCGGGCTGGACCACGACGCCGTGTGCACGCAGGTGCTCGCCGCGCTCGAATCTGCCGGCTGGCACCTCAAGGCCGGCGCGGTTCCGGTGCCGCGCAGGGAGACCGCCGCGGCGGCCATCAGCCCTGCCGCCGGCATCTACGTGCATCGCCGTCCGGTAGAGCAGGCGAACATCGTCATGGGCTGCCCGTCCATCAACGCCACCGACGAGCGCCGCTTTGTGATGAGCGTGTTGAACGCGGTGCTGGGCGGCGGCATGTCTTCCCGGCTCTTCCAGGAAATCCGCGAAAAGCGCGGCCTCGCCTACGCCACCTACTCCTTCTCCGGCGCGTATGCCGACGCAGGCTACTTCGGCATGTACGCCGGGTGTTCGCCGGCCAAAACCGGCCAGGTCATCGACCTGCTGGGTGCCGAACTGGACCGGCTGGCCGCCGACGGCATCTCCGCCGACGAGCTTCGCCGCGCCGTCGGCCAACTGTCCGGCGGCATCGTGATGGCCTTGGAAGACAGCGGTTCGCGGATGTCGCGGTTGGGACGCGCTGAACTGGTGTCGGGGGAATTCCTGGACATTGACGAATCGCTGGCCCGGATTGAGGCGGTTACCGCCGGGCAGGTCCAGGAACTGGCCGCGGAACTGGCCGCAGCCCCCAGAGTGGTCACCGTCGTCGGCCCCTTCGACTCAGCAGCCGACTTCTCACGCTAGATACAGCCCGGAGCGCAGCAGCGCTGTTCCGGGCTGCTGGCCAACCCCGGCCTGGGCCCGAAGCGCGGTTCCGGCTGGTACTCAGCCGCCGGCAAAGGGCGGCAGGATGTCAATCACATCGTCCGGCGCCAGCGGCGTCTGCCGGTCTCTGCACGCCACCTCGTTGCGCAGGAAAGTGCTCCGGGCGATGACAGACGCCATCGAGGGAGCGGCCGTTGCGGCGGAAGCGGCCGTGCCGGGTGCCCCGGCCGAAGCCGAGGGTGCGGCCCCGGACACGGTGCCGGCCAGCACCCGCTCCTCCGCCGGCACCGGACTGTGGCGCGCAACAACGTTGCGCAACACCGCTTCCAATGTGGTGCCCTCGGGCAGGTCCAGAGTTTCTTCCTCGACGCCCGCCGCGGCCTGGGCCGCGCCGAAATACCGGACGATCATCTATCCGCCTATCGCACTCATGGTCCGGTCCGGCTGGACAAAGTCCGTGCCGCCCAAACCCGCATGGTCCATCCCGTGGGCCTTGGGTTTGCCCCACATGGCCGCCCGCCAACGTTCCGCCACTGCCGCATCGTCCGCACCGGAGCGCAGCAAGGCCAGCAGGTCCGTTTCCTCGTGCGAGAACAGGCAGGAACGCACCTTGCCTTCGGCCGTGACCCTGGTGCGCCGGCAATCGGCGCAGAACGGCTCCGTGACCGAGGCAATGATCCCCACGGTACCGGCGAGAAGCTCCGGTGAGCTCCGCCGCCGCACCTCCCACCGTTCCGCCGGGGCCCCGTCGCGTTCGCGCGGATCGGGGGTGAGCAGGAATTCCGGTTCGAGCAGGGCGCGGATGTCAGCGGCCGACAGCATGTTCTGCCGGGTCCAGCCATGGTCGGCGTCCAGCGGCATCTGCTCGATGAACCTCAGCTCGTAGCCGCGGTCCACGGCCCAGTCCAGCAGCGCCGGCGCTTCTGCATCGTTGATGCCGCGCATCAGCACGGCGTTGATCTTCAGCAGGCCCAGGCCGGCGGCGTCGGCGGCTTCGATACCGGCGAGCACCCGGTCCAGCACAGGCCGGCGGGTCAGCCGGGCGAACGTCTCGTGATGCAGCGAGTCGAGGGAGACATTGATCCGCGTCAGGCCGGCTGCCTTCAACGCGGCTGCCTTTTTCTCCAGGCCAAGGGCATTGGTGGTCAGTGACACCGGCAGGTCCGGGTGGTTGCTCCGGACCGCAGCGATGATTTTTACCAGCCCTGCACGGACCAGGGGTTCGCCGCCGGTCAAGCGCAGTTCCCGCACACCCAGCTGCTCGACCGCGATCCGAACCAGCCGGACCACCTCGTCATCGCTTAGGACCTGTTCCTTGGCCAGCCAGTCCAGGCCTTCCGCGGGCATGCAATAGGTGCAGCGAAGATTGCACTTGTCGGTCAGCGAAATCCGCAGGTCGGTAGCCACCCGGCCAAAACGATCCACCAGCGAGGAACCGGCATCCACGGGGCGCGCAGGAGCTGCAGCGGGCGCAGCCGCGCCGGGAATCTGCGGCATCCCCAGATCAACGCTCATACCTTGAGGGTACCCGGGGAGGCCACCGGTTGCAGGCCACACCAGGTCCCCGGCAAGCACGGTTGCGGTCCTGGGATGAGCACTACAGCGGCGGGGGACTGTCCGGTTCCGCATTTGCGGATCTATACTGCGATTTATGACGCAGATACGCATCTCCGATGCGGCCCGCTTCCTCGGGGTCAGTGACGACACGGTGCGGCGCTGGATAGACGCCGGAGCCTTGGCCAGACACCAGGATGCTTCCGGCCGCGCGACGGTGGACGGCGCGGAGCTCGCTGCCCTCGCCCGGGAGCAATCCGCGCTTCCCCAGGACCCCACCGGGATCGGCAGCTCTGCCCGCAACCGCTTCGTGGGAATCGTGACGGATGTCCGGCAGGACACGGTCATGGCGCAGGTGGAGATGCAGTGCGGTCCGCACCGCGTGGTGTCGTTAATGAGCGCCGAGGCGGTGCGGGAGCTGGGAATCACACCCGGTTCGGTGGCCGTGGCGGCGGTCAAGGCGACCATGGTCGTGGTTGAGACGGCCGCGGGAGCGAGCTGAAATGCCCGGTTGGCGGCGCCTGGCTGCCGCGGGGCTGGTGGCCGCCGGGGTTCTGGCAGGCAGCGCGTGCGCGGCGGGAGGGCCGCCAGGGCAAGCGGTTTCCGGCGGCGCGGACAGCCGGGGGCTGCACGGAACGGTCACCGTCTTCGCGGCGGCGTCGCTGCACTCCGTCTTTTCCGGTCTGGCCGAAGAGTTTGAACGCGACCACCCCGGCGTGGACGTGCGGCTGAGTATTGCGGGCTCTTCCGACCTGGCCAGCCAGATTCTTGCGGGCGCCCCGGCGGACGTTTTCGCCTCCGCCGACCGGGCGACCATGGACCAGATTGCCGGCGAGGGGCTGAACGCCGGCCCGCCGGCCAACTTCGCCACCAACGTGCTGCAGATTGTGGTGCAGGCCCGGAACGAGGCCGGCGTAGCGTCGCTGCACGACCTGGCCGATTCCGGCGTGAAAACGGTGCTGTGCGCACCCCAGGTACCTTGCGGTGCCGCCGCCGGCACCCTCCAGCGCGCCGCCGGTGTCCGTATCCCGGCGGTGAGCGAAGAGCAATCGGTCACCGATGTGTTGGGCAAGGTGCTCTCCGGCCAGGCCGATGCGGGACTGGTCTACGCAACCGATGTGCAGGCTGCCGGCGGCGACGTCCGGGGCATCACGGTCCCCGAAGCCGGCCAGGCGGTCAATTCGTACCCAATCGTCCGGCTGAAGCGCGCGGATAACCCGCGGGCCGCTGAAGCCTTCATCACGTTCGTCACCGGGACAGCGGGCCGGCAGGCGCTGGCAGCGGCAGGATTCGGACCACCCTGACCGCCGCCCTGCCACAGTGCACGACGACGGTGCGTACCACTCGGCTGACAACCAACCACACAAGCGGGAGAGCATGAAGACAACGACGGCGGTGCGCGCCCCGGTGCCGTACTGGGTGTACCCAGTGGCGGCAGCGGGTGCTGTTTTCGTGATCCTGCCGCTGGCCGGCATGGCCGCCCGCGTTGATTGGCTCCAGTTTCCGCGCCTCGTCACCTCCGAGGCGTCGCTGGCCGCGCTGGGGCTGAGCCTGCGCACCGCTGCGGCCAGTACAGCGCTGTGCATCGTGCTGGGCATACCGTTGGCGCTGGTGCTGGCACGCGCCAGCTTCCCGGGCCAGCACATCGTCCGTTCGCTGGTGCTCCTGCCCCTGGTCCTGCCGCCCGTCGTCGGCGGCCTTGCCCTGCTGTACACCTTCGGGCGCCGCGGACTGCTCGGCGGAACCTTCGAAGCGGTCGGGCTCGAGCTAGCCTTCTCCACCACAGCCGTGGTGCTCGCGCAATCATTCGTGGCGCTGCCCTTTCTGGTCCTGAGCCTGGAAGGGGCGCTGCGCACTGCGGGCACCAGGTACGAAGCGGTCGCAGCGACTCTGGGCGCCCGGCCGACCAGGGTCCTGCGCACGGTGACGCTGCCGCTGGTGCTGCCAGGGCTGCTCTCCGGGGCAATTTTGTCCTTTGCCCGGTGCCTGGGCGAGTTCGGAGCCACGCTGACCTTTGCCGGCAGCCTGGAGGGGGTCACGCGCACCCTGCCGCTGGAGATCTACTTGCAGCGGGAGACCGATGCCGACGCCGCGGTGGCGTTGTCGCTGGTGCTGGTGGCGGTCGCCGTCGTCGTGGTGATGCTGGTCCACCGGCGGTCCGGCCTGGCCCTGGCGACGGGCGTCCGGTGAGCCTGGAACTGACGGCGAAGATTCCCTCCCGCGGCTTCGAGGCGGACTTCCAGGTTGCCGGCGGAGAAACCGTCGCCGTGCTCGGCCCCAACGGTGCCGGCAAGTCCACCCTGCTGAAGGTGGCCGCCGGGCTGCTGCGCCCTGCCTGGGGCCGCGCTGAACTGGATGGTCAGGTGCTGTTCAGCGCCGGCCAGCCGCTGCCGGACTGCTGGGTGCCGGCCCATGCCCGGGCCGTCGGCCTGCTGGCCCAGGAGCCGCTGCTGTTTCCGCATCTGAGTGTCGAGGGCAATGTCGCCT
>NZ_JBNHHB010000149.1:0-12880 GCF_059091905.1 Arthrobacter sp. Dra40 | reverse complement strand
GGGCAGCTACTGAACTGCTGGAGCTCCCGAAGCCGCGGGAAATCTTCGGCTTCCTGCAGGAGTACGTGATCGGCCAGGAACCGGCCAAGCGAGCCCTGGCGGTTGCGGTCTACAACCACTACAAGCGCATTCGCTCCGGCCATGCGGCCCGCGGCAACGCCAAGCTGTCCGCTGCCGGTGACCTGCAGGAGGTGGAGATCGCCAAATCCAACGTCCTGTTGATCGGTCCCACCGGCTGCGGCAAGACCTACCTGGCCCAGACGCTGGCACGCCAGCTGAACGTGCCGTTCGCGGTGGCGGACGCGACGTCGCTGACCGAAGCCGGTTATGTGGGCGAGGACGTGGAGAATATTCTGCTCAAGCTGATCCAGGCCGCCGACCATGACATCAGCAAGGCCGAGCAGGGCATCATTTACATCGACGAGATCGACAAAGTGACACGCAAGAGCGACGGACCCTCGATCACGAGGGACGTCTCCGGTGAAGGCGTGCAGCAGGCCCTGCTGAAGATCCTCGAAGGAACCGTGGCGTCGGTGCCGCCCCAGGGCGGCCGGAAGAACCCGCAGCAGGAGTCCCTCCAGATCGACACCACCAACATCCTTTTCATTGTCGCCGGCGCCTTTGCCGGCCTCGAAGAAATCATCGGCTCACGGGCCGGCCGCAAGGGCATCGGCTTCGGGGCCCCGCTCAAGGCGGCCGTCCGGCAGCAGGACAACTACGGCGACGTCATGCCCGAGGACCTGCTCAAGTTCGGCCTGATCCCGGAGTTCATCGGCCGCTTGCCGGTGATCACTACCGTGGCTGAACTGGACAAGGCCGCACTGGTCCGGATCCTCACCGAGCCGAAGAATGCCCTGCTACGCCAGTACCAGAAAATGTTCCAGCTGGACGGGGTCGAGCTGAGCTTCGAACAGGATGCCCTGGAAGCGGTGGCCGACCTCGCGCTGGAGCGCGGGACCGGTGCGCGCGGCCTGCGGGCGATCATGGAAGAGACCCTGCAGCCCATCATGTTCGATCTGCCGGGCCGAGATGACATCGCCACGGCCGTGATCACCGCCGGCACCGTCCTGGACGGCACAGCCCCCACCCTGATTTCGCACGACGTCGAAGCTATCCGCCGCCGCGACTCTGCCTGACAGGCCGGCACGGGGGCATCCGTGCACGCCGGCGAATCCTGACTCGGTCCTTGGCCAGCCGGCGGAACAAAACCGCCGTCGGGGTAGTTACGCACATCAGTACGTCTCACCAGTCCCGAAGGAGCTTTGCCACATGTCTGAAAGCGCTGCACCGTCGACCGTTGATTTCTGGTTCGATCCGGCTTGCCCGTTCGCTTGGATCACCTCCCGCTGGATGTTGGAGGTGGAGAAGGTCCGCGACGTCAAGGTCGACTGGCATGTCATGAGCCTGGCCGTGCTTAACGACGGCCGCGACGAGCTGCCGGAGGAGTACAAGGAGTTCCTGAAGAAGGCCTGGGGCCCGGTCCGCGTGATCATCGCCGCCCGTGAACTGCACGGCGACGCCTACGTGGGCAAGCTTTACGACGCCATGGGCACCCGCATCCACAAGGAGGGCAACAAGGACTATGAGTCCGTCACCGCCGCCGCGCTGGAAGAAGTCGGCCTGCCCGCCGACCTGGCCCGCTTCGCCACCTCCGACGAGTATGACGACCAGCTGCGCGCCAGCCACGAAGAAGGCATCTCCAAGGTGGGCGACGAAGTCGGCACCCCCGTCGTGGCCTTCAACGGCACGGCGTTCTTCGGCCCGGTGCTGACCCGCATCCCGCGCGGCGAAACCGCCGGCAGGATTTTCGACGGCGCAGTGGCGCTGGCCGACTTCCCGTATTTCTACGAGATCAAGCGCTCCCGGACGACCAGCCCCGAGTTCGACTGACCGGTTGGGGCTCGACCGGTCTCAAGCGGGCGGCGCCCCTCGGCCCCCGGATGCCCTGCAACCGGCACGCCGTAGTTCTGTGGAGAAATTTTCCTGGACTATGGCGTGTCGGCTTGCGCAGGAGTATAAATATCTATACGCATCCACCAAAAGATGCGGGACCGAACACCAAAGATTCAGTGACAAGTAGTGGACCAGTTTCACCAACTGCCAGCCCGTGACGAGGCTCGGAAGACCTGAAATTCAGCGGAGTTCGCGAGACCCAAAGCGTCACCTTTGGATCAAAAGAGTCGAAGCCCCACCAACGGCTAAACGCTGATGGGGCTTCCCCTCGTTAACGGCTCGGATCAACTGATCCGGAGCGGCTACTCGACCGGTGTTTCCAGGGCCGCCAGCTCGACCTGGCTCACCGTCAGCTCACCCTCGGCCTCGGTCAGCAGGACCTCCCGGGCGTTGCCGGCGGCCTTCAGGTCGCCGAGTCCGGCTTCCAGCTGGGCCAGCTGGGCCGCCGGACCACTGATGGTCGCGGTGAGAACTTCGGTGCGCTGCTTGACCTTGGCCTCGGACTTCGCCTTGCGGATGCCGCCCAGAGCCTGCCCGACCGTCCCGAGCAGCCCCTTGTCGGCCGCGGATGCCATCGAGGCGAGCCCCGCCGTCGTCGGCCATTCCGCCCGGTGCACGGAACCGGCACGCCACCAACTCCAGACCTCTTCGGTGGCGAACGGCAGGAACGGTGCGAAGAGACGCAGCAGGGCATCCAGCGTGGTGGCCAATGTGGCCAGCACGGAGGCCTGCTCCGCCTCGCCGGCGGCACCGTAGGCGCGGTCCTTGATCAGTTCGACGTAGTCGTCGGTGAACGACCAGAAGAAGCTTTCGGTGACCTGCAGCGCCCGGGCATGGTCATGCTTCTCGAACGCGGCTGTCGCCGTTTGCACCACGTCGGCCAGTTGTCCCAGCAGCGACTTGTCCAGCGGGTTGGTGACCACCGCGGCGTCCTCGGCGATGACCGAGGCCTCGGTGGCGCCCAGATTCAGCACGAACTTGGAGGCGTTGAGCAGCTTGATGGCCAGACGGCGGCCGATCTTCATCTGCGCAACCTCGTAGGCGGTGTCCGCGCCCAGCTTGGCGGACGCCGCCCAGTAGCGCACCGCGTCCGCGCCGAACTGGTCCAGCACATCGGTGGGGACCACCACGTTGCCCTTGGACTTGGACATCTTCTTGCGGTCCGGGTCCAGGATCCAGCCCGAGAGCGCTGCATGCTTCCACGGTGCGCAGCTGTTCAGCGCATCGCCGCGCACCACCGTGGAGAACAGCCAGGTGCGAATGATGTCGTGGCCCTGCGGACGCAGGTCGAACGGGAAAACGTTGTTGAAGAACGCCTCGTCCCGGCTCCACTTGCCCACGATCTGCGGCGTCAGCGACGAGGTGGCCCAGGTGTCCAGCACGTCCGCGTCGCCAGTGAAGCCGCCGGGCTGGTTGCGCTGCGACTCCTCGTAGCCGGGAGCGGCGTCGGCGGCCGGGTCGACCGGCAGCATCTCGTCCGTGGGCAGCACGGGGTTGTCGTAGTCCGGGTTGCCGGAGGCGTCCAGCGGGTACCAGACCGGAATCGGCACGCCGAAGAAGCGCTGGCGGGAGACCAGCCAGTCGCCGTTGAGGCCTTCGATCCAGTTCTCATAGCGTGAGCGCATGAACGCCGGATGGAATTCGATCTCCCGGCCCCGGCTGATCAGCCTCTCGCGGCGATCCGCGTCCCGGCCGCCGTTGCGGATGTACCACTGGCGGGAGGTGACAACCTCAAGGGGCTTGTCGCCCTTTTCGTAGAAGTTGACCGGGTGGCTCATCTTCTTGGGCTCGCCGTCCAGCAGGCCTGCCTCGGACAGCAGTTCCACGACCTTCTCCTTGGCGGAGAAGACGGTCTTGCCAGCCAGTTCGGCGTAGTTGGCCTTGCCTTCGGCGGTGGTGATCCACTCCGGGGTTTCGGCCACAAGGCGGCCATCGCGGCCCACGATGGAACGGGTGGGTAGCTGCAGCTCGCGCCACCAGGTCACGTCGGTCAGGTCACCGAAGGTGCAGACCATGGCGATGCCGGCACCCTTGTCCGGCTTGGCCAGCGGGTGGGCCTTGACCTCGACCTCGACGCCGAACAGCGGGGATTTAACCGTGGTGCCGAACAGCTTCTGGTACCGCTCGTCGTCGGGGTGGGCCACCAAAGCCACGCAGGCCGGGAGCAGTTCGGGACGGGTGGTCTCGATGTGGATGTGTTCGCCGTCGGCGGTTTCGAACGCGTAGCGGTAGTAGGCGCCGGGCATCTCCCGGTCCTCCAGCTCGGCTTGCGCCACGGCGGTGCGGAACGTGACGTCCCAAAGCGTGGGTGCTTCGGCCATGTAAGCGTCGCCGGAGTTCAGGTTGGCGAGGAACGCGCGCTGCGAAACGGCGCGGGACACGTCGTCGATGGTCCGGTAGGTCAGTTCCCAGTCCACCGACAGTCCCAGGGTGCTGAAGAGGTTCTCGAAGACCTTCTCGTCCTCTACCGCCAGGGTCTCGCAGAGTTCAATGAAGTTGCGGCGCGAGACGACGTCGAAATCGCGCTGGTTCTTCGCCGGCGTGGCCGGCGGCTGGTAGTCCGGGTTGTACGCCACCGACGGGTCGCAGCGGACGCCGTAGTAGTTCTGCACGCGCCTCTCGGTGGGCAGGCCGTTGTCGTCCCAGCCCATCGGGTAGAACACGTTCTTGCCGCGCATCCGCTGGTAGCGGGCCAGCACGTCGGTCTGGGTGTAGGAGAACATGTGTCCCACGTGCAGCGACCCCGAAGCCGTCGGCGGGGGAGTGTCGATCGAGTAGACCTGCTCCCGCGTGGTCTCGGGGTTGAACTTGTAGGTCCCCTCCTCACGCCAGCGCCGGGTCAGGGCGTCCTCAAGGCCTTCAAGGGCGGGCTTGTCGGGAACGTTAACTGAAACGGGCGTGTCTGTGCCCGGGGTATGTTCTGCCATGCTGGCCATTCTTTCATGCCCGGCACGGAATGAAGATTCACGACGGCGGTGCTTGCCTGTCGTCTGCCTCGCCACGCCCGCGCCGGGTCGTGCGACGGCGGTGCTTGCTCCTACCCGCCTCTGCACCCTTTGCGTAGGATGCGGCTATGACGGACGTGCACATCAAACGGGTCTACGAACCGGCCGACGACTCCGACGGGTACCGAGTGCTGGTGGACCGGATCTGGCCGCGCGGGATCAAGAAGGACGAAGCACAGCTGGATCTCTGGCTGAAGGAAGCGGGGACGTCCGCGGAGCTGCGCAAGGAGTTCAGCCACCGGCCGGAGAAGTTCGATGCCTTTGCGGTGGCCTACCGCAAGGAGCTGAAGGGTTCCGAAGCGCTGGAACGTCTTGTGCAGCTGGCCCGTCAACAGCCGAGACTGTGTCTGCTGTACGGAGCCAAGGACGAGACACACAATCAGGCCGTGGTGCTGCGAGAGTTGATAGTGGAAGAACTCGGCGGGGACTCCGGCTGACATGCCGTGGAGCAAGTGGGTTCTTCAGCGGCGGAACGCCGGCCGCGGTCGAGGCCGTCTCCTTCCGGCCGCAGGACGCAGCACGCGCCGGGTCGCCGTCATCAGTGTGTCTGCTGCTACGGCACTGGCTGGCTCGTTGGCGGGGTGCGGCGTCTTTACCGAGCTTGCGGCACCGCCGTGCCTTCCGCCCGAATTTGCGCTGAGCCCAACGGAAGCCGAGCCAGGGCAGCCCGTCACAGTGGCGGCAGCCGACGCCGCCTGCAATCTTCGCTACGGCAGCAACGCGCAGATCGAGGTGATCGTCACGGATGCATCCGGTGCGGAGATTGTTCGTGCCACCGCTCCCATGAACGACGGCGGCGGCTTCACGTACACGTTCGCCGTGCCGGAACAGGCTGCAGCCGGTGAGGCAGCAGTGACGGCCATGCCCTACAACGTCGACTGGTGCGATGACACGGGCAGAAACAACCGGGCTGCAGAAGGTCCCGGCATCCGACTGGAAAGGGCATCCTGCGCGCTGCCCGTGAAGCCACTTATCGTCAGCCGGTGAAGGCCTCTCTGAACCGGAGTCCTGGCCTGCCGCTACGCTGTGATTCATGACCAAGCGTGCAGTAGTAACGGGAGCAAGTTCGGGTATCGGGGCAGCGACAGTGCGGGCGCTGCGCGGCAGCGGTTGGGACGTCGTCGCGGTCGCCCGACGGGCCGACAGGCTTGCCGCCCTTGCCGAGGAGACCGGCGCCGTCGCCATGCCTGCCGACGTGACCAACCAAGCGTCAGTGGACCAGCTCGCTGCCAAGGTCTTGGCCGACGGCGGGATCGACGCGCTGGTAAACATTGCCGGGGGGGCCTTCGGGCTGGACACCCTAGGTGAGGGAAAGCCGGCCGATTGGCAGAAGATGTACGAGGTCAACGTCCTAGGCTCGTTGCGCATGATCCAGGCGTTTCTTCCGGCTCTGCGCGACAACGGCGAAGGTTCTGTGGTTCTTTTGACGTCAACGGCCGGGCTGGTGGCCTACGAAGGAGGCGGCGGTTACGTCGCGGCCAAGTTCGCCCAGCACTCGATGGCCGGCACTCTGCGCCTGGAAGAAGCAGAACACAATGTGCGTGTGATCGACATTCTGCCCGGCCTGGTCCGGACCGAGGAGTTCTCGCTCAACCGGCTTGGCGGTGACCGGCAAGCGGCCGACAACGTCTATGCCGGTGTGGAGAAACCGCTGCTGGCCGAAGACGTCGCCGATGTCGTGGCGTACTCGCTCAACCTGCCGCATCACATCAACCTTGACCAGATCGTCATGCGTCCCGTGGCGCAGGCCGCCGCGCATAAATTGATCCGGAAGTAGCAAGGGGCAAGACTCGGCGATTCTCTTTCTAGTCCTCCACCCGCGTTGACCACTCCTCCACAGGCCCGCTTTGGCGGCAGGTTTTGCACTTAGGTCGAACGCTTGTTCTACCCAGGAGGCGGGGTGCGTAGCGTTGAAGTATGGTAGCGGATCCGTTGGACGAGGCACAGGAGCCGGAGGAACACTCCGGCCTTCCTGACGTGCCGAACGACGGTGCCGCCGACCCCGCAGAATCGGCGGGCGGCGGGGTTGTTCCTGATGCCGCTGCGGCGGGTGGCGGGACAGGGCCGGAACCTGCGGCACCCCTGCCTGCCGCATCGCTGCCTGCTCCGGGGCTGCCGGCCGGTGAGTTGTGGGCGGAGGATTGGCAGGAGCTGGGGCCGGCGGAACTGGCCGGCCTGCTGGCCGGGACTGACCCGGGGGCGTTGGATGACTGGTCGGTGTTGGAGTACCTCAAGGCGGTGCGCAGGCTTGAGGCGTGGACGCAGTCGCGGCGGTTGCGGGCGGTGCACCGCATGGCGGCGCTCAGGCCCGCAGTGGGTCCGGATGCCGGTGCACCGGACGGGATTTCCCGTCACGCCGCCGCCGAACTCGCCCCCGTCCTGGCCGTGCGCCGCGAACGCGCGGCCGCGGAACTGGCCGACGCGCAGCAGATCGGCACGTACCTGCCTGCCACCCTCGCGGCTTTGGACGCCGGGGAGATTGACCTGCCTCGGGCGGTGGCTGTTGCCCGCAAGGGCATCGACCTGCCGCCGGCGGCTTTGGCAGCCTTTGAAGCCAGGGTGGTCCCGGGGGCCGGGGCCATCACGCTGGAATCCGTCCACGCCCGTGCCCGCACAGCCCGCGACCGGCTGCATCCCGAACCCCCCGAAACCCGGCACCGGGCCGCGATGGAATACCGGACCGTCCAATACCAGCCCCAGAACGACGGGATGGCCGAACTCATCATCCGCACCTCAGCGGAGAAAACGATGCTGGCCTACAACCTGCTCCAGGCCCACGCCCGGAAACTGCAGACCGCCGGGGAGACCCGCACCCTGGGCCAGCTGCGCGCCGACGTCTTCACCGACATGCTCCTGCACTACCCCGACCACGCCTACCAACCCTCCACCACGGTCAGGGAAAGCAGCACCGCCGGCGACCCGGCGTCCACCGGAACCGCGGCAGGTGGACCACCCGCAGCAGCCGCCAGGGAGGCCGACCGGCCGCCAGGCCGAGGGCCGTGTACCTGCGGGGCGGGGAACGTAACCGCGTCCGTCGCCGTGACCGCACCCCTTGCCACCTTGCTGGCGCTCTCCGAAGCACCCGGTGAACTTACTGGCTACGGTTCCATACCGCCGGACATGACCCGCGAGCTCGCCGCGCTGGCCAAATCCTGGCTGATCGTCCTCACCGACGACTACGGCCAGGCCATTGCCGCCGCCAAAGACCTGCGCCACCCGCCCGAATGGCTCAAACGCCTCGTGCGGCTGCGCGACCGGCACTGCCGCGACTACGGCTGCACCATCCCGGCCGACCAATGCGACATCGACCACACCATCGCCTGGGAAGACGGCGGCAGAACCGTCCTGGAAAACCTGCACGCCGCCTGCAAACCCGGCCACAAAACCAAACACCACGGCGGCGGAACCGTCAGCCAGCACCCCGACGGGACCCTGCACTTCACCACCCGCTCCGGCCACACCCACACCACCATCCCCGACGAAGGCTGGGCCCTCACCTACCCAACAGCGACAAACCCGGGCACCCACCACTGGAACGGACAAGCGGTCGAGGATGAGAGCGGACAAGAAGCCGCCACAAACGGACAAGCAGCCGGTCAAGAAAACCAACACGAACAAGGCCCCCCGGACGACACCTCGCCACCCTTCTAGCAGAACAGGTGAGAGTCCAGCTCAGAAAGGACCGGTAATGACAACAACAGGCGGGTCTCGCCCAACCGTAGATGATGTACTCCGAGTATTCTTTGACCAACAACGGCAAACCCGGCCGATCCGCACCGACCGTTCTCTTCGGCTCGAGACCCACCTGCGTCATTTTCTCGAGGTCTGCGGACCAGCGTATCTCTCCGAGGACTGGTGGGTGATGCTGCAGATAGAACAGTGCTTCGACCCCGCAAACGCATATGCTCGCTTGTTGCCCGCGGATCATATGCTGCTGCCGTTGCATGAATTTTTGTCACCGGAGTGGCTGCTCCGTAACGGCACCGACCGACTGGTGCAGGTCAATCACTCATATCGGCTGGTCTGCTGGCTCTGCGGCAGTGGCCTCGTCGATCTCCGCGCGTTTCGGCCCAGTATTATCCGGTTCTTGATCAGGCACGAGGAACTAACCGCTCACTCGAAAACTCACAAGGAACAGGCACGGCCGATCCCGCAGACCGATGTTGCGATTGCCCGTGAAGACCTCCCGTAGTGCAGGCAGGGAGCCGAACCATCTCCGTGGCTACCTCCCGTAGCGCAGGCAGGGAGCCGAACCATCTCCGTGGCCACCTCCCGTAGCGCAAGCGGGGAGCCGACCATCTCGGTGGACACCTGCCGTAGCGCAGGCGGGCAGCCGGACCATCTCCCCCGACACTGATCTTCACCTGAAGGCTGCGGCGTTCACGCATCCTGCAGTTGGTGGCTGAAACGTCCGCAGAGCTTCAGGCGAAGGTCGCAGCGCTCCCCAAAGCTCTGATCAGATGCCGCAGCAGATGAGCAGCGGCTCGGGCTGCAGTCGTATGCCGAAGGACTGTTCCACGCCGTTGCGCACGGCCGTGGCGATGGCAAGGATGTCCTGCGCGCTTGCTCCGCCGCGGTTGGTGATTGCCAGGGTGTGCTTCGTCGACAAGGCTGCCCGCCCGCCCGCCAGGTCCTGCCCGCTGAGAGCGCCGGCCGACGTCCCGGGAAGGCCGAAGCCCTTGGAGAACCCTGCGCGGTCGATGAGCCAAGCGGCGCTCAGCTTGACTTTGTTGGAGCCAGCCGGCCAGCGTGGCGCATCCGGCGGCAACTTTTCGGCCACGTCCTCCGCAACAATGGGATTGGTGAAAAACGACCCGGTGCTGAACGTATCGCGGTCTGCGGGGTCGTGAACCATGCCCTTGGATGCCCGGAGCCGGAGGACTTCCCGGCGGACGTCTGCTGCCTTGGCTACTCCCCCGATGTCGACGCCGAGCACGCGTGCCAGCTCGGCGTATCGGATGGGGTGGCTCTGCCGACTGACTGCCAGCCGGAACTCGACCTCCAACACCACAAAGCGCGGAGAACCGTTGACGGTGCTCTGCTTCAAAATCGAGTCCCTGTAGCCAAAGGCGAGGTCGCTGTTGGCAAACTCCTGGATGGAGTTCGTCTTCCGGTCCCAGGTCCGGACCCGAACAATGCTGTGCGAAACGTCGGATCCGTAGGCGCCGACGTTCTGCACCGGTGTTGCCCCCGTCGACCCGGGAATACCGGACAGCGCTTCCAGCCCTGCCCAGCCGTTGTCGACGGTCAGAGCAACCAGTTCGTCCCACGGCTGGCCTGCTTGGACGGTGAGCGCCACGGCATCGTCTTGTTGCTCCACGTTGTAGCCTCTGCTGGCGATACGCACCACGGTGCCGGGGTATCCGTCGTCGGAAATCACCACGTTGGATCCCCCGCCGAGGATGAGCAGGTCATCGCCGGCCTCATCGGCTGCACGGACCGCGCCAACAATTTCGGACGCGGCGCCAGCCGTGACGCAGCGCCGGGCAGGCCCGCCGACGCCAACGGTTGTCAGCGGAGCGAGAATCGTTTCCGTCCCGGTGTGAGCATCTGTGGCGCCGTCCTCACGGTGGAGATTCACCAAACCTTAACGACCGCCTGTGCCTTGACCAATACCTTCACACCGTCAGCGGTCACCGTCAGATCGACGCGTGCTGTCCCATTGGCCTCGTCGATGGTCCCGATAACACCGCTCACGTCGATCGTGGCTCCGGGGCCGTCCAGATCCTCCACGAGCACTGGTTTGGTGAACCTCGTTTGATAGTCGACGACGGCGGCGGGGTTGCCGATCCAGTCCGTCACCAGCTGCACTGCAGCGCCCATGGTGAACATGCCATGCGCGATCACTCCGGGGAGTCCGACCTGCTCGGCGAAGCGCCCATTCCAGTGAATGGGGTTGAAGTCGCCGGACGCGCCGGCATATCGGACCAGATCCGCACGGGACACCTCGATGCGCCGGGAGCCGATGTCCTGCCCAACGGTCAACTCGCTCAGTTCAACGGTCACTGGCCTTCCCCTCTCACCAGGATCGACGACGTGGTGGTGGCCGTTTTTTCGCCTGCCACGGTGCTGATTTCCGCTCGGGTAGTGATCATGGCGCCGCCGCCCATGGCGCGGACTTGGTCAACGTGCAATTCGGCCACCAGTTCGTCACCGGCGACGATGGGGCGGTGGTGCACGAACCGCTGGTCGGCATGAACCACGCGGGAGAAATCAATGCCCGAGTCCGGGTCCTCAATCAGCTGGGCGTCTGCCCGTTGGGCCACGATGATCGCGAAAGTGGGAGGAGCCACCACGTCAACGTAGCCAAGTTCACGCGCGGCCTCGACGTTGAAATGCGCTGGATGGCTTGCCTTGACTGCCGCAGCGAACTCCCGGATCTTCTCGCGGCCTACCGTGTAGACGTCGCCGGCCGGGTAAGTGCGGCCGGCAAGGTCGGGGTTGACCCCGGCGTGCTCGGACATGGGTCTCCTTCTGATGGAGTGGATGGGATGGACTATCGACGCTTCGCTGGCGGTGTGCCCCGCGGGTTGGCAGCCGCTTGGCGGGCCCGGGCATCACGGAAACGGACCAGCAGCCCGGCCAGATGGGTTAGCAGGCCCGTGACAATGAACGCCAGGGCTGCCCAGATTAGCCACTGGATACTGGCCGAGGCGGCTATGACGGAGAGCAGGATCCCTACGCCGATGAGCACCATCGCGGAGATAACCAGCTTGCGGTACAGCGGCGAGCCGAGGTCCCAAGGATTCATACCTCAAGGTTACCGGCCACTCCCCTAGGGGCCGAACTGCCGGCCTGCCCGTCAGGGGGCGGAAACGTGCCCCGGCCTAGAACAGCTGCTCCTGCAGGATAGGCTGCTCCGAAACGTAGTCACCCACTGCTATCCGGCGGCCTCTCAGCCCGCCCAAATCTGCAAGCAGGAGAGGCCCGCCATCCTGCAGCCGCACGGCCGCAATGCTGCCCAGGAGGCCGGCGACAGTGAGCCCGTGATCCCCCGCATCAAAACCTCCGGGAAGGCTTCGCTTGATGCCTTCCGCCAAGACCGCCGCCGCCAGCGCCGGGGCCTGCCAGCGTTCGTCGACGACGGCGAAGCCCTCCAGCTGTGCACCCGGCAGCAGGTTTCGGACAGCGGCGGCGTGGCCGGCGTTGATCCGCTCAACCTCGGCCGCCGGCAACGGAGTCAGCAGCCCGGAAAACTTGGCTGCACCGCGCACGGCTTGGGTCAGTTCGGTAGCGCCGGACACCATGTCCTCCAGCACCCGGACCACGCGTCCATCGCGGGCCCTGGCAACATACCGGGCCGCAACTGCGCCCTGCTCTGCCAGCCGCAACCATTTCCGCCCGTCGGCAGCCGTTCCGACCTTGCTGGCACCGTTGGCGAAGGTGGCAACGTAAAGCCAATGGGGTTGGGCGAGATAAGCCAGCAGTCCCTCCGGCGCACGGCCGCTGCGGTGACTGTCGTGCATCAAGCGCAAGTCGTCATTGAGGAAACAGTTCACGCATTGGTGGCCGCGTTCCGCGGGTGCTTGCAGAGGGCACGGCACATGCGTGCGCGCATCAGCAGAGAGGACCCGGTGGCTGCCCAGGCAATAGCGCTGCGGGTCCAACACCCGGAAGCCGAGCCTGGTTCCGGCCTGCACGGGCAGATTTTCCGGCGAGCCATCCGGCCTTGCCAGGCTCAGATGGGGGCCCGTCAAGGTCCACACGATGCCGTGGGAAAGATACAGGGCGGCCATGTCGTCCACTCTAGTGAAAGGACCGGCGGGTCAGCAGGCAGGAACGGCGGGTCAGCAGGCAGGGCCGGCGCTGCTGGCGGACCTGCCGGAAGTAAAGCCACAGGCAGTCCTTGGTGACCTGCGCGCCCCGTAGCCCGAGCCCGTAAAGCCGGAAGGGCCCGGTCGGAACATCAGTTCCGGCCGGGC
>NZ_JBNHHB010000148.1:0-12910 GCF_059091905.1 Arthrobacter sp. Dra40 | reverse complement strand
AGGTCCCAGCCCTCGCTCCCCCAGCTGGGAATCACGGTCCAGCCGTGTTCGGCGATGAGGTCCATCCACTCGTACCCGCCGTCGGCGTGGTAGTCGCGCAGGACCGGGGCGTCGGTGATGACCTCGCCGGTGTCGGCGGTGGTTACCGTCTCGGTGGTGATGGCGTTCATAGTGTTACTCCTTTTGCAGAGGAATGTGGTGGGTGGGGCGACCAAAGGTGACCGGCCAGCTTCCCCGCTCCCCCCGTTGTTTTTTGGCTGCTGGCGGAGCTTGCGGAGCTGTGCCCGACGGAGGCCCGTCTACCCGAAGGGCAAAGGGTGGGAAATTCCTGGAGGAAATAAGCGAGGCACGAGCGCCGGAAGGAAATTCCTGGCCTGCGGGCCCCGACGAAGGAGGGGCTGGACGGGGTGGAGCGGGCACGTACGATCCGAAGGACAGCAGCCAAAAAACGTCGTAGACACACCAGGTTCAGGGACGGCGGAGCTCTGCGGAGCCGGCACTGGACCCAACAGCCGGCCGCGCCAGCGGACGCCCATCAGGGCGTAGCGCAGCGAAGACCCAGGGCTGGCCCGGGTTATGCCCATTGGCGGGCAGGTGGAGCCCTCCGCACAGCTCAAAGCTGTCCCCACTGGGTATAACCCGGGTCCTCGAAGCGGTTATCTACGGCATTCTTTCTTCCGCGGGATGGGTCACCGATGCCGGATCCAGCTCCGGTCGGGCCCTCATGAAGCGTACGGCGTGCCGGAAGGATGTACCGGACATCGCGGTGTCGGCCGAGACTTCGACGACGAGCGGTTCCACCAGGGTCAGCTCGGTTTCGCCGGCGTCCGCGTTGAACCGGTCCAGCACCGTGGATTTCACCCGGTGCGGCCAGGGATGTTCCGGGCCCGCTGCCTGAAGCTGCGATCCCAGGAGTTTCGCGGCGGCGGCCTTCAACGGCGCCGAGCGTCCGACGATGCGCAGCTTTCCGTCGACGGACAGCCCGACGACGATCGACTGCGGCCTGGCGATTGGACCGATCACCGCTGCGCAGACAACGTCTGCTGAGTGGCGGCTCTTGATTTTCTGCCACTGCCGCTGGCCGCCCTCATACGGTTGGCCTGCATCTTTGATCATGAGCCCTTCCACGCCCAGAGCGGGCAGTTCCTCGAACCATGTCGCGGCTGTTTCCGGGTCACTGGTTCCGGGGCACAGTTCGAGGCCGCCGGCCCAGTCTTTCGCGAGCTCTTCGAGCAGCCGCCGTCGGACCCGGAACACCTCGCCCCGGAGATCGTGTCCTGCGATAGCGAGCAGGTCGAAGGCGACGAAGTGGGCCGGCACCTTACGCACCAACGTGGGGAGAGCCTTCGCCGAGGTGACGAGCCGCTGTTGCAACGCAGTGAAGTCCAGCCGGTCCTCGGACCAGATCACGACTTCGCCATCAAGCAGGCAGCCGGGAGGCAGCAACTCGGCTGCCGCGTTGATCAGGTCCGGGAAGTACCGGGAAAGGTCCTTGCCCTGCCGGGACCAGATGGAAGTCTCCTCCCCGTCGCGGCTGATGACCGCACGATACCCGTCCCATTTCGGCTCGTACCAGGCTCCCCCGGGCAGCGCACCGGGACCCGGCAGCTTTTCCACCGCTCGGGCCAACGCCACCTTCACCGGCAGACTCAGACCCACCGGCAGCCCGGCATCCATGCAGCCCACGATACAAGGAACGCCTTGGACTCACTGGGCGGGACAGCCTGCTCCCGGATTATCGTGCCTGTCGCTGGGTAGCTCGGCTCAGCCCTCACTAGTCATCAGCTATCCGAGACAGTATGAGAACTCGGAGATGAAACTTGGGGTGTGATGATGACGAAAACACAGGTCAGAGCCGGTCTGGTGGCCCTGTATGTAATTGCCACAGTCCTTGCGATTCTTACTGGCAATCTGAGGACATTTCTCGTAATCGGAATTCCGATGGTGATCGTCACCTACCTTGCGGCAGGGTATGGGCTCAAAGCTTATGAAGAACGCCAGCGCAAGGCCGAAGATACTGACCAAAGCAAGTAGGACATGTTGGAAGCGAAGGGCTCCACAACGCACGCCTAGCGACCTCGACCGAGCCGCGAGGTACGCCCTGACGCGACGTGCGCAGTGCATCTGCGGCTCAGCGCCACGGTTCCCGCATAGCATGTGGGGAACGAGCAAGGCCGGCCGACGAAGGGGAAGACCGTGTCTGAGAGCGACTGGGAGGCATCTCATGCGATCTGGGAGCGCATCTACAATCGCGTGGAGGCTCACCAGGCATCGGGTCGCGGCATCCTTGTCCAAATCAGGGAGCACCAGGCCGTGCCGGCGAGGCGGGTCGAGGCCGAGCTGCAGCAGCTGAGCGAAACCAAGATGCTCCTGTCCCAGGCGGTGATGGATGATGTCGACCGGAGGGACCTCGAACTGCCGCTCGACCGCCTGTGGAACACCATGCAGTTCCTGCACGAAAACTCCCGCCGCATCACCCCGCCCTCCAGTGAGCAGATCCAGATGATCACCTCCGGTGCTACGGCCCCCGAAAACCGCAGCGAAAGAATCGAACACTACCGGCAGACGCTGATCCTCATCCTGCTGTCACGGCCAGTCGGAAAAGCTTTCTGGGACCTGACCAGAAAATTCGTCGAAGCAGTCGATGCAGATTTGAAGGACAACGAAGGGCCCAGGCGCCAGTTGTCCCTGATGCGCCAAACTGTCCGGACCATCGCGCCGGACTGGATCTTCAAAGACAAGTCCGGCTATGCGTCGCTCGGAAAGTACGCATACCGGACCACTAAGATTCACGGGATTTACGCTGCCGGCCTGCCCGGCCTCGGGAAGAGAGCGTGAGGGTTGGTCACTGAGAACTCGTGGAGGAAGTCAGCGACCGGGGTCAAGATCACGTGATCCGACTCGTTCCCGCAGGAGATCGGTGAGCAGGCGCAAGTCGCGGGCGCCCTGTCCATAGTCGATTAGGGTGGTTCGCGCCCTCGGCCGGCAAGATGCGTAAACCCTGGTGCCTGCGCGTCTCATAGTTCTTGATCTCGATGACCTCGCCCCAGCGACCGTCTTCCGCCCGCGCCAGCACGCAAGACGCTGAAATCTTTGGTTCGGGCGCTTCGCTTAATTCGAATATGTGTTCTATTTTTAAGGGATGGATCGGGAGGTGCTGGCGAAGCTGGCGGCCCGTTACACCAGGCGGGCCGAGCCGGTGTCGCTGACACCGGAGGAACTGGATTTCGAGCACTGCAAGGTCACCCGGGTGGTGCCGGGTGTGCCGGTGTGGGCGTGGATCCGGTTCCCGGGTGCAGCCGAGCTGGTCGCCGGTGAGGCGTTCGGCTGGACGTCCCGGGCGGTACAGGTCACCTGGACGGACGCAGGGGTCCGCCGGGTGACCTGGGTGTGGGCGTCGGCGGTGCGGCGGCGGAACGATCAGGTACGGAACACGGCTTTGGGAGAGAGGACGGCGCAGGCCAATGACAGCGGTACAGGAACACACAGGCCAGAGAACGCTCAATGAGCCGGTCGAACTCCGGTTCACACCCCAGGGGGTGCCGTTGGCGGTGCGCTGGCGGGGCCGGCTCTGGCCGGTGGCGGCCGAGCCGGTGCACTGGTTCAGCCGCTGGAACTGGTGGGAATCGAACCTGCCGGCAGGGAAGGGTCAGGGCAACATTGTCGGCGTCGAATTCTGGCGCCTGCAGGTGCGCGCCACTTCGACGTCGCCTCTGCGGACGTTGGAGGTCCGCAAACACCCGGGGTGGGAAGGCTGGCATCTCGTCCACCTCTCCGACGAGACCTAAGACCCAAAGACCCGCACAGAGCAGCCCTCCGCTTGTTTTCCCGGCACCAAGCCTGCGGTTCCAAGCCGGAAACTCGGTCTTGCCTATGGGATGCACGCCAGATTCCTAAGCGCATTACCCACTCCGCCAGCTGGCTAAGACAGCGTGTGGGCGTGAACGTCGACTGCGGTGAGATGATCCGTTTTGGACAAGCCGGTAGGCACACAGGTACGGGAAGCGGCCAGGAGCGGGCCGCTTCCCGCAGGTCCGAATTGGCTGTGGACTTCCTTCTTAGCCGTCGCCGGGCTTGCGCGGTTTCAGTCCGAGGCTTGCAGCTAACTCTTCCTCTGTCGTCCCTCTTAGGTCATCGGTTCTGGCGAGAAGGAGATCTATAGCCAGCCTAAGAAGAGTGTTGTCTGTAATTCGCTCGCCCGTTGTTGTCCCGTCGGGAAGGCGGCGGGCCGTGTTCAGTCGTCGAGTCAACAAGGTTAGTTCGTCCGCTTGTTCGGCGTACACGCGAGCTTCACGACGTTTAAATTTCAAATACTTCGGAACTCTGTTAGTCACAGGGTCTGGTGTTGTACTAATTACGGACTGGGCGGCAACTGTCGCAGATTGCAACGACTTGACTTCTTCGGGCACGGGTTTTGGGGCTACCGGCTCAGTCCGGTTAGAACGAATGAGTTGCCTTACTTCGCTCTTGGGTGCCGCTGCCTTTGGTGTCAGACCGCTAAGAGTCCGGCGCGTAGGTGCACTCAACGGGTGGCCTCCCCTGTCGCAACTGGGCCTTCTGAAGTTGCCACACCTTCATTGGCAGTGATCCGGGCGACGATCTCCTCTCCGAGAGCTTGGAAATCTTCGGCAACGCCGACAGCACTTTTTGATCTGGGGCCGTCGTGCTGAACGTTGTTACGGCGCAACTCCCACCACTTTGGTGCAGACAGAACCGCTTCTTCGAGTTCGAAAGCCAGCAGCCCTCTTTCACGGCTCTCTTGCGCTGCCGCCTCTGCATGTCTAATTGACGTAGTGAAAATCGGCGCCCCCTCCCCCAGGTCGTTTAGCACAGCTTCTCGAGCGGCCTCGGATACTCGCTTAGCTGAGCGGTTGACGCCGAACAGCACGACACCCAGAAGGTCAATGTCCGGATTGATCTCCACGACTGCGTCCAGCCGGCGCGCGACATCTCTGAGTCCCTTGCGCGAGGAAGCGTCAGTCTTCACCGGGATCAATGCCCAGCGGGCCGCTGCTAAAGCCGCTTGCTGAAGCGTCTCTTGGCCCGGCGGACAGTCGATGAAGATCAAGTCGTAGTCAGGTGCCGCTGGCGCAAGGGCTGCAGCCAATGCGGCCTTGGCGCCTTGCGGATCCTTTTGCGCCTTCATGGTGAGACCGGCTGCTGCCATATCTAGATGCGAGCCACCGACTAACACGTCGAGATTCTCCCTGATGCCCACGACGGGTTTGAGTGCGCTACCGAATGCCAGTGTCTGGGCAAGCCCCAGCCCGTCATCATTGACGTCACTCGCCGTGTAGCCCAGTTCCTCAGCCAAATTGCCCTGGGGATCCATATCCACCAACAAAACCCTGTAGCCGCTTGCGGCAAGCATGCCACCGATGTTGGCGGTGATCGTTGTCTTTCCTACACCTCCTTTGCCGTTAACGACGGCAACCACTCGCTCCAGTCCCTGTGTCATATGCGCTCCCTTCCTTCTTTGGCCATCTTCGCGCCCGAACTATCACAAAGCCGGGAGGCGCGCCGTAACTCTGTAAGTCCGTGACTCCAGTACTCTGTTAGTTCCAGAGTCAACCGCCCCTCATGTCCTGCGAAGGACTTGACGCTCCACAAGGGCAGTTGGGGCTGAGTATTTGACTAACAGAGTTACAGAGGGAAGCAGTTTTACCCGCGATCCTCGGCCAAGAACTGGACTAATGCACCGATTCCGCCCTCCTGATACTCCGTGAGTCTCAGACTCTGTTAGTCCCGTACTCGCAATCAGCGGACGCATGACCGCTGGGGTCCTGCCCCCGTTTGACTACAGAGTTACAGAGACAAGCAGTTTCCCAAGTCCCAAAGTCTGTAGCTCTGTTACACCGTTACTCTGTTAGCCCCAAGACTTACCCAAGTGGTGCTGAGTAAATAGAACGAGCGGTCAGGCTCCTGGGCGGGCGTTTACTGGACTGCTGCAGTCAGTTATCGCTATTTCCTCGTGGCGCGACATTAACCAACCTGTACGGATCGGGGGAGTCAATCGAACGGCGTTGATGGGCAAGAAGCGAAAGCGAGCCTCGGTCACATGCACATCCAACAGACTAACGGACTAACAGAGTTACATACTCTTTCCACTCGGTAGCACCGCCATCTGCACCCAAGGCCTGCCGTTGAGTACAGGTCATGGGGGCCCTGCCGCCGCAGTCAGGCAGACGGCCCAAGATTCCTCGCCAGCAATACCGCAGGCCAAAGCCCAATCATCGCGGTGCACCAGCTCAACTCTGGGACTACAGAGTTAAGACGCTCGCCTGTAGACCACGTCCACTAGTGATTGTTCTTCTGGAGGTCCGTCGTCCCAATATGGGTAGTCGTCTGGTGCCAGCGCCAAAAGTGGCTCCTTGGAGAGTATGCGTTTCGCCAACCATTGGTGCCAAATTGCTCGTTCAGTGCGGTAACGCTTGAGCTGGGCTGCAATGCTCTCCAAGACTCCGAAGCGTTCAGCCAGTGCCCGGAGACTTGTCGCTTCTACGAATTTCCAGCCCTCGTGAGTGCGTTGGATCATTTTCCACGCGGCCAGGATTTCCAGTGCTTGAGCGGTGGCTCTGGGGGAGAGGCCGCTGGATCGCGCGATATCGGCTGTAGTGAGGGGGATATCGCTTTGCTCGATGGTCTCGTAGACAAAGGCGCTGACAACACCGAGCTCGCGGAAAACGGGGCGGAGTGCGTGCAGTTTCCCTGGCTTCCAGGCTTTACGCTCGGCACTTTCTCTGAACTCGTCTGGGATGACGAGTTCGTAGAGGTCCGCATGCACGCCGCGTGCTTCGTTCGCGAGCCGAATCAGGCGATGCTCTCCAGTGGCTAGTTCACGCAATTGCCTGGCAACTGTGGTCTCGTGTGTGCCCGTGGCCAGTGCAAGTGACCTCACACCGAACTCAATGAAGCGGCTGCCGGCCTTGCTGGCTGCTTCGCCCATCGCCCGGAGCAGCATCCGCGTTCCAAGCCCTGCCCTGGAACCGATCAGGGAACGTTCGTAGGTGGCCAGCGCGTTGCGCCAGGTGAGCAGGTATTGGTATTCAGCGGGGGACTTCGGTTGCGGCAGCAGGGTAAGTACAGGGGGGTGTGTATTTGGCGGGCTTGTGTAGCTTTTATGCCGGTTGTTATTCCCTTCATTGCGGACTTCATGTTTTTTAGTGAAGCTTTGGACGTAGGTGACGGCCTTTTGCCAGTCCCGGTGCAAGGCCTTGCTGCGGTGGGTGGGGGAGTACCGGGAGTAGAACGCGACCATGCCAGCCCAGGTGTTTTGGTGCATCAGACGCTGAACATCCGTCAGGGACCAGCCGGCCGCAACCGCGGACGCCAGCACGCCTTGGCGGGCCTCCGACGGGCTGGAGTACCGGCTGGTGTCGTAATTGCCGCTGCGGGCAATAAACTCCTTGGCTTGGGGCAGTGCCCGCGGTCCGCCGGGGCGGGGCAGGGTTTCCGCAGGTTCCAGCAGCTCCAAAGGCTGGCTCCGGCGCTGCCTGACAGCGTCCAACTCATCGCGCAGGTCCTGGCGCAGGTGCTCCCACGCCGGCCACTTGTTGCGCCGGGCCTTGGCGACGTCGTAGGCAGTGTTCAGGCTCATCGTGAGCCTCTGGTAACCGCCTTTTTTCCAGACACTTCCGGGTACCCGGATGGCTCCGGTGGCAGCGTTTTCGTGCGGGCCGGGGTCGATGCTGGTAAACCGCTTGGACAGGGCCTGAACGAATTCCTTGGCGTCAGTGAACACCACGGCAAAAGCCAGAGGGATGTACAGGTGGCGTCCGCCGCTGGGGGACTGGTCTTCGATCCAGCGCACGTCGTTGGCCGAGAACCAGGTACGCAGCCTGCGGTAGTCGTCGTCGACTTTGTTCTGGCCGCCGCGGCTGACGTCCAAGTCCAAGCAAAGGGTACGAACCATTCCGTCCCGGCCGCAGGTCCGCACCGCTGCCGGGAATGAGGGGAGGGCTTCGGACAGGGCGCGTTCGCCACTGTTTCTGTAGGTCTTGCCGCCGTCCTTGGACAGTCGCATGTACGGGCCGGAGGCGATCAGCGGTGCAAGGGCTCGCCACTCTGCCGCGGCCAGGTCCCGGTCTGAGGAAGCCGATGGGGAGCCCGTTTTCGACGCGCCGGGCGGCGTGGTCGGCAGGGCATCACTCGTTGCAAATGCGCGTGCGTGTATGATGGACTCAATTCCATATGGAAGAGGGCATGAAAATACCCGGTTCTGTATGAAGCTTGCTGTTGAAGAATCTTGGCGGAGACGCAACAGTGAGCTTGGATAACTTCATTTAGAAGGCCCGCTTCGTGCGGGCCTTCTTCGTTTAACTGGCCCGGCTGATAGGCAGAGCCTCCTGACCGTGCAGTGAATCGAGATCGATGGACATCAGGTGTTCGTGCATGACCCGGGCAACGTAATCGCTGACCGTACTGCCTTCAGCCTCGGCGACGCTGCGGAGCTTGTCAGCGTCGGGTACCGGCATTCGGGCTCCAATAAGGTGGCGTTCGCCTTTACTACGACGCCCGCCGCGACGGTTTCCTGAGATAGCCATGTGGCAATTCAAACGGTTACTGTAACCGATTGACGTGAAGCTGTTCGGCGTGTCGGGAAACACTTGGTTGATCCTCAAACCACTGCTCGGGCTGCCGCTGACGAACTCCGCTCGTCGAGTACGGTGTCCACTTGATAGAGCCAGGGCTTGGTCGGAGCTGGCCGGGGCGCTTTGGCTGCTGCAACTGCACCTAGTGGCGGGGTTTCGCGGGTAGTTGTAGCTGGCGAGGCGGGCAGCGCCGATCGTGCCGCATCATGCTTGACTCCGGGCATGTTTCCTTCCTTGTGCTAAACATGGTCATTGGATTGCTCGGGGAATGTCTAGGCCTTCCACGAGCGGGGATACCGTCCTATAAGAGTGTACTCACACATGCGTGACTCATGTGTGAAAGTTCGTGTAGTGGAGATGTAGTGCGCAGAAGTAGGGATGGGTTCGCAGAGGTCGGCCTGCCACGCCGAATGCCACAGGCCACTGTTGAGCAGCTGCAACTTGCGGGCCAGGTATCTTTTGACCAGCTGCTTGCCTCAGTTGAAGCCGTGCATGGCAAACCTATTACTGTTCGGATAGTGCCAGAGTCCGCCATTCCTGGCCTTTCCGGACTTTGGCTTGAAACAGATGTCAAGTCCCACATCCTGGTTCCTGAAGATCACTCGGACCTGCACCGAATGCACGTGATCTGCCATGAGTTTGGCCATATCCTGCTCGACCACGAGGGGTGCGACGGGCTCGCCGCTTCCATGCCGTCGGTCTTCAGCCATGTGGGGCAAAAGAAAGGCATCAAACGCATGCTTGCCCGATCCCCGCAATGGAACGACATGGAAAAGGCCGCCGAGGAAGTCGCCTACCTGCTATCTCGAATAGTGCTGGCCACGCCGGCTGCCCCGATCAGTGACTTCGAAAAGGTCTTTGGATGAGCCTGCTGCAGATACTGCCTGCTCTCATCCTCTGGACGGTGGTGCTTACTCGGATCGTTGGGTTGAGGTTCGGCTGGAAGCCTGGAATTCTCACGGCGATGGTCCCCGTGTCGATTGGCACGACACTGAATATTGATCCGGTGTACCTGGCCGTTGACCCTGTACTTGGCGATCGAAATATTCTGAACTTGTTGGTCCACCTTGTTTTGGGGCTTGGCATGACCGAGCTCAGTCGTCTGATCGTAGCCGCGACAGGAGCCTCAAACACCCGCTGGCGCTTACTGGTACTGGCGGGAATCGCGTTCTCGATTGTTCAAGCTGCTCTGCTGCTCACCTCAGAAACGCCAGGGTCAGCCACTAACTTCACCGACGCTTTCGCGGGTATTCCAACTATCGGTTGGTATCAGAGCTTGTTCTTCGTCTGGATCGGGATCATCTCCGGTTACACCGGAATCGAATGTCTTCGCCGGGACAGGACCGGCGAAACGGCGTCCTTCCGCGTCGGGTTCGATATCACCGCTGTGTCTTGCCTTATCGGCGTGCTGGCGGTTGGGGTCAAGCTGCTGCTGGTGGGGCAGGCGGCGTCTGGGGTGGGAAGTAACGCCTCGAATATTGTTTATGTGGGCTACCGGGCGTTGGTCGCGGTTACCTTGATTGGCTTCGCTGTGGGTTTCGCGCTTCCTGCGTACCAGCGCATCCGGTTGCAGTGGGCTGAACGAAGGCGAATCCGAAGTGCGCTTGTGAGGCTTCGACCCATTGTGGGCCGGCTCGTTGAAACGGATGCGGGCCAACGAGCTAGGGAAGGAGCGGCCCTTAGTCTGCGTCCGCGGTCAACTCGGAACCAGCTATACCGATGGGTGATCTTCATTCACGATATACGGGTTCAAAATCCAGGGCTTTTGTCCGCCGACGAAATCGAGTTAGTAGACACCATTGAGGCAAGAATTGCACACCCAGGTCCGATTAGCGCCGCCCAAGTCCAGATTGGCAGCTAGTTTCTCGAAGGTGTTCGCACCCGCAGTTGTCCTGCTAGTCGTTATCGTCTTGGCTGGAGTGAATGCCGGGCTCGGTTTCTTGAGTGTGGTTGCGCTTGCCGTCGGCATCATCGTCGTCCCCGGATTCACCTACAAGAAATACTCCCTGGTCTCCGAGAAGCTGGGTTTGCCTGCAACATGGCGGACAGGGGTGGTTACAATACTGACTGTTGTTGGGGTAATTGCTTGTGCTTTGCTGAATGTCCCGGCTCCGGTTTCGGCAACAGTCGCAGGACTCGTAGCAGGAAATGCGGGGTTGGCCTTGGCACGACGCTGGCTGAACGCCTCGGCCCACGTGTCAGTTATATCCTTCGCTGCTCTATGGGGGACGGCGGTATTCGGCCCTCCCCTCGGTTGGCTGTTGGTACTATCGCCAATGATGATGGTGAGTCGAACCGCTCTGAAGGAACACACCTGGGGTGAAGCCTTGGCCGGGGCCCTTATCGGGATAGCCACCTTCGGCTGTTTCGTCGGAGCTATAAATTGGAGCTGGATCACTTGAGCGATTTCGACCTGTCTCCGGAGCGGGCCGCTGGGATCCGCCGAGCAGAAACGCTCGCACGGAAGATCAATCTTCTGCTGGACGTGATCATGTCTGACAGCGGTAAGCCTTTTGACTACCCGGCCATCCGTGATGGGGCGCAGAAGGCCGGCTACTATCTTTCCCGGACCAGATGGTCACTGCTGAAGGCAGGCAAAGAGCAGGTGGTCCCGAACGAAGCACTGCGCGCGATAGCTTCTGTCTTCGACGTGGATCCTGAGTATCTCCTTCAGGAGGGCGGTAAATTGCCTGAACGAGTGGAAGCTGAACTGGAGTTGCTCCGCAGTATGAGGCGCGCGGAGGTGCGGAACTTCGCCGCCCGCGCCCTGGGACCGGTCGATCCCGAAGCACTGAAGGCGATTACCAAGATCTTGGACGAGGAAACCTAAGGCAACGTCCGGCAGGTACCCTTTCACCGACGCATGTAGCACCGCTACTCCCTAACCAACAGCAGTGCTGTTCACGCATGTGTGACACATGCGTGATAGGGTCAATCCGATGCAACGGGATGCCTGCACACATCTAGTCGTCGATGATCGCACCATAGAGGGCACCTCATTCGCCCAACAGATACCTCATGTATATGAGCCCACGCTCGCGCAGCTTTGCGAGGTCGATGGTGTAGCGGACACGCTGTCCGATCCGTTCACCGACCTCCCCGTCAGCAGAGACGAGCCCTTCGGCTTCAAGAGCCTTGATATGGGTGTAGACCTGCCGGTAATCAACGCCGATTCGTTTTGCGACATTGCCGGTGGTGTCACCACTCGGTTGCTGAGCCAGGTCGCGGATAACCGCCGCCCTCAAGGTGTTCGCGTTGAAAACACTCAAAGCATTTCCAACCTCATGGGGAAGCCCGGAAATCGGCTTGTAGATGCGCGGCACTCCATAATTCTCGCCTACCTCATCGCAAAGTGATGCTACCATCACTTTAAAGATGATGCTTGTCTTATCCTTTCCATTGCTCAGAAGGGGGATCAGCCTTGCAATCGCCAGGTCTCCTTACCGGCGCCGTTGCTTCGGTGTCCGTGTTGTCCCTAGGTTTGATCTTCGCCTTAGCGCTGCAGCCTGCCGGGTCGGAACCAGCCTCGGCAGTATGCGCACCGGCCGTTTCAGCCGCTTTCGACGGCAATGCAGCGGTTGAGGGGTACTCGGCGGAGCAGCTGGAAAATGCTGCGGCCATCATCAACGAAGGCGACAGGCTAAACCTGCCGGTCAAAGGGCAAATGATCAGCGTGATGGTTGCCTTGGGCGAGTCAGGTCTCAGGGTCCTGGACCATGGCGATGGCCCAGGCCCGGATTCCAGAGGCCTGTTTCAACAGCGCGACAACGGCGCGTGGGGCTCCTACGCAGACCGCATGGACCCAACCATCAGCGCCACGAACTTCATCAAGGCCTTGCAGAAGGTTGAGGGCTGGGAGCTGTTGGAGCCGACCCTTGCCGGAAACAAGGTCCAGCGCAACGCCGACCCGTACCACTACCAGAAGTACTGGCCCGAGGCCGTCAAGCTCGTCCAGGCACTCTCGGACGGGAAGTTCTCACTGGAAGGCAGCGACTGCGCCATCCTTGGGAATTCCGGTGCCGGGGATGACTACCCGTGGAAGGACTCTCCCACCTGGATGCAGGCGGGAGCCGGAGCTGCCGCCGCGTCGCCGCTGGGCATGTTCCATCGGGAATGCGTGGACTTCGCGCTGTGGCGCGTGAACCAACAGATGGGTTCGACCAGCGCACCGTTCAAGTTCCTCAATGGCACCTTCCGCCCGGACGGGCAGAAGTTGGGTTCTGCGCTGACGTGGAAGGCCGGCTGGGATGCCAAGGGCTGGCCCACCGGTTCCGTTCCTCGTGTCGGGGCGGTTGTCTGGTACGCGCCGGGGGCCGGGG
>NZ_JBNHHB010000147.1:0-12925 GCF_059091905.1 Arthrobacter sp. Dra40 | reverse complement strand
CTATGCACGCCGCGACCGGCGGTACGGGGGAGCGGTGGACGCCGCGGCGGTCGGCGGCGCTTAAGTCCACGGCAGCAGGCGCCGGCGGGCCACCCACCCCGGAGCCGCTAATCGGCCGGCGCCTAGGACAGCGGCCGGCCCGCGACGTCCTCTGTCCGGTCCTCCTGCAGCACGTACGCCTGCGCCCACCGCTGCAGCCGGACGTAGGCGTCCCGGCGCACGTCGGCGCGGGAGAGGAACACATCGTGCAGGGCATCCCGCACCTGCTCGATGGTGACGCTGTGCCCCAGCCGGACCGCCCGTTCGGTCATCGTGCGGATGTCCAGCACCACGTCGGTGTTCCTCATGTCCTCGTGCCAGACCGGACCGTTCATGCTGCGCGTCGAAGACATCACCAGCACCGGGATCTCAAGGTCGAGGCCCTTGGCCACCTTGGACTGACCCTCCCAGATGGCGCTGAGCCAACCGGCGCGGACCGGGAAGGACTCCGGCGGGCGCAGCTTCGGGTCCAGGTCCCATTCGCCCTCGGCCGCCCGGCTGATGCTGCGGTAGTAGAAGCCGCGCACCGGCAGCTTGATCTCGGCTTCCGGCTTCAACCGGGACAACGGTTCCAGCACAGCGCCCGCGGCGCGGCGGACCAGGGCGCTGCCGTGCATCTCCAGCCAGGGGCTGTTCAACACCAGGGCGCGCAGCTCGCCGGGGTGCTCAGCCGCCCAAAGCGCTGCCACCAGGCCGCCGGTGGAGTGGCCCATCAGCGTAATCTTCGTCTCCGACCGGCCCCGTTCCTCGCGCACCACGTCGAGCGCCAGCGAGATCTCGTCGTCGTACTGGCCCAGGTGGGTTACGTAGCCCGCCGGGTCGCCCTCTTGCAGGCTGCGTCCGTGGTGGTGCAGGTCGAGGGCATAAAACGCCACGCCCTGGTCGTGCCAGAATTCTGCCAGTTCCGTGTTGAAGAAGTAGTCGCTCCAACCGTGCACGTACAGGACGGCGTGCCCGTTGGGGGAGCGCCGGGGGGAGTGCGGCAGGTAGCGGACCAGCGTCGCCCGCTGCTCCCGCCCATCCCGGGCGTGCACTTGCAAAATCGTGGACTCGAACTCCGGGCCGAGCATGTCCTCCTGCCAGACGGTTGCCATCGCCGCGGTGGTCCTCCCTCTCGGTCCGGTTGCTGCCCCAATGTTAGCTCCGGGCCGACACGGTTTGGTGCGGCGGCCCCGACACGGAAAACTAAGACCATGCGCCTGTACCCAACCTTCTTCCGTGCCGCGTTCTCCTGGATGGACGCCGAGCGCGCACACCGCATCGGTTTCCAGCTCATCCGCACCGCGCACAGGTGCGGAGCCGGTACGGTGCTGCGGCGGATCACCCGTCCGCATCCGTCGCTGGCCACCCAGGCGCTGGGTTTGACCTTTCCGTCGCCGTTCGGCCTGGCCGCCGGTTTCGATAAGGAAGGCCACGGCATCGAGGCGCTGGCGGACCTGGGCTTCGGCGCGGTGGAGGTCGGCACCATCACCGGCAGTGCGCAGCCGGGCAACCCGCAGCCCCGGCTGTTCCGGTTGATCGAGGACCGGGCCGTGATCAACCGGATGGGCTTCAATAACGACGGCGCGGCGGCGGTCGCGCCCCGCATCGCGGCGGCGCGTCGCCGCCTGGCCTCCGGTAACGCGGGGCTCCGCCCCGTCATCGGCGTCAACATCGGCAAGACCAAGGTCGTGGAACTGGGGGCCGCCACCGAGGACTACCTGAAGAGCACCCGGCTGCTGGCACCCTCAGCGGACTACCTGGTGGTCAACGTATCCTCGCCGAACACCCCCGGCCTGCGGCTGCTGCAGGACGTCGAGACCCTCCGCCCGTTGCTGCGGGCGGTGGGCGACACCGCGAATTCCGTGGCAAGCCGCCACGTGCCGTTGCTGGTGAAGATTGCCCCGGACCTCAGCGACGAGGATGTCGACGACGTCGCCCGGCTGGCTCTGGAACTGAAGCTGGAGGGCATCATCGCGACCAATACGACAATTGCCCGCGACGGCCTTGTCTCGGACCGGGCGAAGATCGAGGCATGCGGGGACGGAGGCCTTTCCGGGGCCCCGCTGAAGCAGCGGTCGCTCGAGGTCTTGCGCCGGCTGCGCACCGCCGTCGGGGATCACTTGGTCCTGGTGTCAGTGGGAGGGGTGGAAACAGCGGAAGATGTGCAGCAGCGGCTGGATGCCGGTGCCACCTTGGTGCAGGGCTATACGGCGTTCCTGTATGAGGGCCCCTTCTGGGCCAGCCGCATCAACCGTGGTCTGGCCAAACGCCGGCGCTGAGCCGCAGGCTAATCCGACCCTCGCGACGCCGCTGGCCTGCGGGCATGAAAAAGGGCCGGGAGCACCGTTGCTCCCGACCCTGTGACCGGCCAGCTTCGCGGAATCAGCCCGGGTATTGGCCGCGCTTGACCTGCGGCTTGGGCAGGCGCATCCGGCGCAATTGCAGTCCGCGCATCACGCCGTACCAGACCGCGCCGCGCTCCACCTCGCCGAACCTGGCAGCCAGGCGCTTCTTGAGCTGCCGGCCCAGGATGAAGGCGTCGATAGCCACCAGGGCCAGCAGCACCCAGAAGCCGACCAGGATGAAGGCCTGCACATTAAGGTCGCGGACAAAGCTGAGGATCACGAAGATCAGCGCGAAGACAATCAAGAACTCGCCCAGCACCCAGCGGGCGTCGACGAAGTCGCGGACATAGCGCTTCTGCGGGCCCTTGTCGCGCACCGGCAGGTAGCGCTCGTCGCCGGTGTTCATGGCCTCGCGCATCTTCAGCCGCTGTTCCGCCATGGCGGTGCGGTTGGCCTCCTTGGCGGCCTTGCGGTCGTTCGGGACCAGGGGGCGCTTGCGCGCCGCTTCCTGGTCCTTGCGCCGCGGAGTGGGCGCGCCCTTGCCGGTCCGAGGCTGAACCTCGAAGGCCTGGTCGATGGTTTCCTGGGGCGTGGGAGCCTCTTTTTTACGTCCGAACACCAGTCAAGAATACCGGACAGCATCCGTCCGCCGTCCGCGTTGGAACCCGCGCCGCCGCGGCAGGACGTGAGCCATCGGCTCAACGGCAGCACGGGCGCTAAGGTGTCGATTATGACCAATGTGAACATAGGAAAATTTGCGGCAGCTGTGGATTCCGGCATGGGGCGCACCATCTCCTCCCTTGAGCACCTGGTTTCCATTCCCGGGATCGCCTGGCCGGCCTTCGACCCGGAAGACCTGTCACGCAGCGCGGAGGCCGTGGCAGGCATGGTGCGGGAGCTGGGCCTGGAGGATGTGCAGATCCTCAGGGCGGCCAACGGGGAGGTGGCAGGAGGTCCCGCAGTGGTGGCCCGCCGCCCGGCCGCCGACGGCAAGCCCACCGTCCTGCTCTACGCACACCACGATGTCCAGCCCCCGGGGGACCCGGCCCTGTGGCGGACGGAGCCGTTCAAGGCCACGGAGATCGACGGCCGGCTCTACGGGCGCGGCGCCGCCGACGACAAGGCAGGGATCATGGTCCATCTCGCCTCCTTGCGGGCACTGCTGGACGTTGTCGGCGACGACTTCGGCGTCGGCATCACGCTCTTCTTCGAAGGGGAAGAAGAAGCAGGTTCGCCCACCTTCCGCACGTTCCTCGAAACGCACCGCGAACTGCTGCGGGCCGATGCGATCATCGTTGCCGATTCCAGCAACTGGAAGGTCGGCATTCCGGCGTTGACCACCAGCCTGCGCGGGCTCGTGGACGGAACCGTGGAACTGCGCGTCCTGGAACACGCTGTCCACTCCGGCATGTTCGGCGGCCCGCTGCTGGATGCGCCCACGCTGCTTGCCCGGCTGATCGCCACCTTCCATGACGACGACGGTGCTGTCGCCATCGAGGGGCTCGTCTCCGCCCCTTCGGCGTCGGTGGACTACCCGGAAGGAGACTTCCGCCGCGACTCTTCAGTGCTCGGCTCCGTACGGCTGGCCGGTACCGGCAGCATTGCCGACCGGCTCTGGAACAAGCCGGCACTGTCCGTCATCGGCATCGACGCTCCCAGCGTTGAGCTTGCTTCCAACACCTTGATCCCCTGGGCCCGGGCGAAGATCAGCCTGCGGCTGGCCCCGGGGCAGGATCCTGACCAGGCAATGGAAGCGCTGGCCGCTCACATTGCCGCCCAAGCTCCCTTCGGCGCCGCAGCCACCTTCGTGCCGGGAGAGCGGGGCCACGCCTTCGCCACCGACACCTCCGCGCCGGCGGCCCAGGCGGCCCTGTGGGCACTGGAACAGGCTTGGGGAACGCAGCCGGTGGAAGCCGGAATGGGCGGCTCCATCCCGTTTATTGCCGACCTTACGGAAATCTACCCGGAGGCCCAGATCCTGATCACCGGTGTGGAGGACCCTGACTCGCGGGCCCATTCGGCCAATGAGTCGTTGCACCTGCAAGACTTCCGCAACGCCGTCCTGGCCCAGACCTTATTGCTGGCCCGGGTGGATAACGAGGGGCTCTGACGCTGATTCGTGCATGTCTGGAGGCAGTGCACGGTTATCCCATTTGGGGAGACCAGACGTACGATGGAAGCGAAGCCAGACGCACCACTGAGTAATAGCAGCAGGTCACCGTTCGGCCCGAAATAGATAAGGAAGTGCAATGAGCGCAACGACCAACTCATCCGCCCCCACCACGGCATCCGACGCGGCAGAACTGCCTACGCATGAAGTTGCCCTGACCGATGTCGCCGCCGGCAAGGTCCGCAGCCTCCTGGAACAGGAAGGCCGCACGGACCTGCGCCTGCGCGTTGCCGTACAGCCGGGCGGATGCTCCGGACTGATCTACCAGCTGTACTTTGACGAGCGGATGCTCGACGGGGACGCGGTGCGTGATTTCGACGGTGTTGAGGTCGTCGTCGACAAGATGAGCGTTCCTTACCTCTCGGGTGCCTCGATCGACTTCGAGGACACCATCTCCAAGCAGGGCTTCACCATCGACAACCCGAATGCCGGTGGCTCCTGTGCCTGTGGAGACTCGTTCCACTAAGGCTTGCGGGGAGCCTCCCCGGCCGCCCGAACGGCCGACGCACGGGGGAGCCTGTCACATGAAAGTCACGTGTGCGGGTAAGCTCTACAGTGAGTAGTAAAACTGGATATGCGGCCAGGGCTCAGCTCTGCCATGGCCACATCACTTGCACGAAACAAAGAGGAAGGGCCGTCTGTGAGTTCGCAGGTTCGAACCGGCAGTCGACGCGCCAGAATTGCCAAGGCCACAGGTCTGGGTACACTCGGTGCGCTGTTGTTGACGGGATGTTCAGAAGAAGTCCGTTTGGGTTGGTTGCCCACTGAGCGGGACGTTACCAACCACACGCCCGAAATCATTGATTTGTGGGTTCACGGATGGATCGCCGCACTGGCTGTCGGTGTCCTGACCTGGGGTTTGATCCTCTGGTGCATCATCGCCTACCGCCGCCGCAAGGGCGAGACCGGCTACCCGCGCCAGCTGAGCTACAACCTGCCACTGGAAATCTTCTACACTGCGGTTCCAGTCGTCATGGTTCTGGTCTTCTTCTACTTCACGGACAAAACCACGTCCAACATCACCGCCCGGGTGGACAACCCCGACGTCGTCGTCGATGTGCGCGGCAAGCAGTGGGCCTGGGACTTCAACTACGTCAAGCAGGACAAGTACTTCGCCGGAGTGCAGGCCCACCTGACCGGTGAGACCGGCGTTCCGGAGACGCTGCCCACGCTGTACCTGCCGGTCAACAAGAGCGTCGAGCTGCAGATCAACTCCCGCGACGTCATCCACTCGTTCTGGGTCCCCGCCTTCCTGCAGAAGGTGGACATGATCCCGGGCAAGACGAACCACCTGAGCTTCACTCCTACACGTGAGGGCATCTACGACGGCAAGTGCGCCGAACTGTGTGGCGAGTACCACTCCGAAATGCTCTTCCGCGTCGCCGTGGTTTCCGAGGCTGAATTCAACGCTCAGATGGCGCGGCTCAAGGACGGCCAGCTCGGCGAAGAGTATGACCGCAACCCCTACGCTGAAGCGTCTGAATAAAGGAGCGAGGGCCACAAGTGTCAACGTACGAATACACAGCTGACGACCGGGCTACCACGGTAGCTCCGCGCGTCGTCCCGAGGTCCAAGGGACGCATCGTCGTCAACTGGATCACCTCCACGGACCACAAGACCATCGGGTACATGTACCTGATCGCGTCGTTCATCTTCTTCTGCCTCGGCGGCGTGATGGCCTTGGTCATCCGCGCTGAGCTCTTCGAACCCGGTATGCAGATCCTGCAGACCAAGGAGCAGTACAACCAGCTGTTCACCATGCACGGCACGGTGATGCTGCTGATGTTCGCGACACCGCTGTTTGCGGGCTTCGCCAACGTCATCATGCCGCTGCAGATCGGCGCGCCCGACGTGGCTTTCCCGCGCCTCAACGCGCTGGCTTTCTGGTTCTTCCTGTTCGGCAGCATCATTGCCGTGGCCGGCTTCATCACCCCGCAGGGCGCCGCTTCCTTCGGCTGGTTCGCCTATGCGCCGTTGTCCAACACCACCTTCTCGCCCGGTGTGGGCGGGGACCTGTGGGTCTTCGGTCTGGCGCTGTCCGGCTTCGGAACCATCCTCGGTTCGGTCAACTTCATCACCACGATCATCACCATGCGGGCCCCGGGCCTGACCATGTGGCGGATGCCCATCTTCACCTGGAACACGCTGGTTACCGCCATCCTGGTCATGATGGCCTTCCCCCCGCTGGCCGCTGCCCTGTTCGCCCTCGGTGCCGACCGGCGCTTCGGTGCCCATATCTTCAACCCGGAAAACGGCGGTGCCATCCTCTGGCAGCACCTGTTCTGGTTCTTCGGGCACCCCGAGGTCTACATCATCGCCCTGCCGTTCTTCGGCATCGTGTCCGAGATCTTCCCGGTCTTCAGCCGCAAGCCGATTTTCGGGTACAAGGGCCTGGTCTACGCGACCATCGCCATTGCCGCGCTGTCCGTGACGGTCTGGGCGCACCACATGTACGTCACCGGCTCCGTGCTGCTGCCGTTCTTCGCCTTCATGACCATGCTCATCGCGGTGCCCACCGGCGTGAAGTTCTTCAACTGGATCGGCACCATGTGGCGCGGATCGATCACGTTTGAAACCCCGATGCTGTGGAGCCTGGGCTTCCTCGCCACCTTCCTGTTCGGCGGACTGACCGGCATCATCCTGGCTTCGCCGCCGCTGGACTTCCACGTTTCCGACACCTACTTCGTGGTGGCACACTTCCACTACGTGGTCTTCGGTACCGTTGTGTTCGCGATGTTTGCCGGCTTCTACTTCTGGTGGCCCAAGTTCACCGGCAAGATGCTCAACGAGCGCCTCGGCAAGATCCATTTCTGGATGCTGTTCCTGGGCTTCCATGGCACGTTCCTCATCCAGCACTGGCTGGGCGTCGAGGGCATGCCCCGCCGCTACGCCGACTACCTGCCCGAAGACGGGTTCACTGCGATGAACCAGTTCTCCACCGTCGCGTCGTTCGTGCTGGGTGCGTCGATGATTCCGTTCTTCTGGAACGTGTACATCACGTGGCGCAGCGGCAGGAAGGTCGAAGTCGACGATCCCTGGGGCTTCGGTGCTTCGCTTGAGTGGGCAACGTCCTGCCCGCCGCCGCGGCACAACTTCACGTCGCTGCCCCGCATCCGGTCGGAACGTCCTGCTCTGGACCTCCACCATCCGGAACTGGCTCCGCGGCACACCCCGACGACTCCGGCACCGGTAGCACAACTGGCCGGTCCCGCTGACCAGAAGGATGCATAACTGTGAAGATTGAAGCCTGGCTATTCATTGCTCTTGCGCCGTTCTTCGCCATCGTTGCCACCGTCTATGGCTTCATGGGCAACTGGGATGAGCACGTCGGTTACCTGGCGCTTTACTTGACGGCCGGACTGTCCATCATGATCGGCGGGTACCTCTGGTTTACGGGCCGTCGTGTTGGCGCCCGTCCGGAGGATCGGGTGGACGCGGAGATCCATGAAGGTGCCGGCGAGCAGGGCATGTTCAGCCCCTGGAGCTGGTGGCCCCTGGTGCTGGCCATGGGCGCAGCCACCGGATTCATGGGCTTGGCCGTCGGCTGGTGGATTGTCTTCATCGCCGTGGGACTGACCACGGTCGCCATCATCGGATGGGTCTACGAGTACAGCCGCGGGGACCACGCGCACTAAGTCGCATGGCCGCAGGTGCAGGGGTCCGGAACCGTTTGGTTCCGGACCCTTTTGCGTTCCTGCCGGACACCCCGGGCATACGCCTGGGGCTGGTCTAGACCGGAGCTAGAATGGGGTGGAAGATGCCGCCGGATCAGGAGGTCGAATGTCCGTCAGTGCCGCAGCGATCGAGGGCGAGATTGACGCTTCCTCCCGCACCTCCAAGCACGTCCAGCTCAGGGACATTTTACGGCGGCACGCCCAGGAGCGGTGCGAACCCGGAGGCTCCTTCCCTTCCGAGCGGGAACTCTGTATCCGCTTCGGAGTCGCCAGGATGACGGTACGCCAGGCGATCGACTCGCTCGTAGCCGAGCAGGTGCTTGAGCGCATCGTCGGTCTGGGCACCTTTGTCCGGCAGCCCAAGCTTGACCTGCAGGTCAAGCTCACGTCCTACAGCGAGGAAATGCAGCGCCGTGGCATGGTCCCGGACGCGCGTGTCCTCAGTTTCGAACAAATTGGCGCCACGCCTCTTGTAGCCCGCGAGCTGCAGATTGAGGAGGGGCAGCCGGTCGTCCGCTTCCGCCGACTGCTGCTGGCCGACGCTGAGCCCATGAGCGTTGACGAGAACTTCATTCCGGCGCAGAGGGTGCCGGGGATCCTCGACGAGGGCCCGCCGGCGTCGCTGTACAACGTGCTGAGCGAGCGGTACGGGCTGATCATGGAGTGGGGAGAGGACACCATTGAGGCAACCGCGGCCCAGCCCTCAATCGCCCGGCTGCTGAGCGTGGACATCGGGTCACCGCTGCTGAAAATTCAGCGCCACGCGTACGTCTCCAAGTCGATGGTGGATTTCTCGATTTCGTATTACCGCGCAGACCGCTACAAGCTGTGGGTGCCGCTGCAGCGGCCCGGCGGCCGTGCCCCGAGGTCCTACAACGTCAAGCGCTATTAGGCGCCGCACGGCCCCTTGGAGGGCCTTTCCAGCCCGCTCGAAGCGGCCCCGACGGGCAGGGGAGCGGCGCGCTCCGGGTGCTCCAGCCGCTCGACATCATCCCCGTGTCCGGCAGGCGGACCGGCCGGTACAGCAGCTGCGGGAGGGGGTTGTGTCACGTATTTCTGGCCCCGGAAGGACAGCTGAAACTGGCCCCACCCGGCGATGTTAGTGAGCGTTGGATCCGAGTCAAAGTGACCGTGAGCCTACCTGTGACTACAGCCGGGGCTGAGGGGCTACGGTGCCGGGACGGGTACTACCATTTCCGGGTTGTCTTGTGAGTGGACGTCGAGTGCCCCGGGAAATTCCGTCCAGGACCGAATCGGTGAACGAAGGATGGGGATGGCGGATGCGGCGGCAACCAGCGCCCATCCCCAGAGCACGGGAATGACGCCGGTTGCCAGTGCCAGGATGCCCCCGCCGATACTGGCCACCGGCAAGGGTGAAGAGCCGGTAAGTGGACATGACACGTCCCATCAGGTGGTGTGGAACGAGCCGGGGAATGATGCCGGCCCCTGCCAAACCGGAGAGAACGACGAAGAAGGACCAGCCGAATCCGGAGATGCCAATCCACGCGGCCGGGGCCAGCCCCAGGAAAGGCGCAGCCGGGAGGAGGGTGACGAATCCGGCGCTGGCCAGGCTCGCGGCGATCTTGGTTCTGCCGACGCCAAGACGTAGATGGTGCGGCCAGGGTGTGGATGGTGGCGGCATTGATGTTCGGGTTCGTATCAATATCGAAATCCCCGAGCCACTTGTCCCGGGGAAAGTTCGCGGCTTTGACGCGGCGGATCGAGGAACGCCGGTCCCGGTCATCACACTCGGCCAGCAGCAATTCGGCCAGCAGTAATTCGGCCAGGAACCCCTGGTAGGAGAGTTGTTCCTTCCCCGCGACAGTGAGAGCTTCATCCAGGACGCCCGGATCGTGGGCAGGCGGAGCCGGCGGCAGGCCTGGTCCACGGCCGCGACGGCGGCTTGTTCGGTCAGGCCGCGCCGCCGTCGCAGGGTCGGAGTGATAGTCGTAGAAGGGGGCTGCGTAGCTTCTGAGCAGTGGATGCTTGGGCCCTGCAACAAGGTGCCACCGAGTTCCGGTTCGGCCAGGCACAAAAGGAATGGCCCCGGACGGGAGTCCAGGGCCATTCCTCGTGATATGCAGTTAGCGGCTGGTGACCTCTGCCTTTTCGGCAGGAGCCTCGACCTCTGCGTGGTGACTGTGTGCAGCCTCCAGCTCGGCCGGGGTTACCGGTGCCACACGGTCCTCGAAGAAGAACCGCGACAGGCCGCCGCGCAGCTTCTCGGAGCGCTTGATGTGGCCGGCCTTGTTCGGCTGCGCCGGGAGCACCTCGGGTGACTCGAAGGTGACGAGCCGGTACAGCTTGTAGTCGTTCAGCGGTTCGTGGACCTCAATGAACTCTCCATGCGGCAGACGGACAATGCGCCCGGTTTCCCGACCATGCAGGGCGATCTCGCGGTCCTTGCGCTGCAGTGCGAGGCAGATGCGGCGCGTCACGATAAAGCCGAGAATCGGTCCGAGGAAGAACAGCGCACGCAGCCAGTACGTCACGTCGTTGAGGGACACGTGGAAGTGCGTGGCAATCAGGTCGGAGCTGGCAGCTGCCCACATCACCGAGTAGAAGACGATGCCGGCAACGCCGATGGCGGTGCGGAACGGAGCGTTGCGCGGGCGGTCCAGGATGTGGTGCTCGCGGTTGTCCTTGGTGATCCAGCGTTCGATCCACGGCCACGCGAACATCAGCGTGAAGAGGACTCCTGCCGGGCCCAGGGCCGGGAGGAGCACGTTCAGCGAGATAGTCCGGCCGAAGATCACGAACTCACCCACACCGGGCATCAGGCGCAGCGCACCGTCCACCCAGCCGATGTACCAGTCAGGCTGTGTACCGGCAGAGACGGGGGAGGGGTCGTAGGGACCGTAGTCCCAGATCGCCAGGATCTGGAAGTTGGCCGCAATGACAGCCAGGATGCCGAACACGACGAAGAAGAAGCCGCCAGCCTTTGCCGCGTATACCGGGCCGATCGGGAAACCGACAACATTGGACTCGGTGCGGCCGGGGCCGGGGTACTGGGTGTGCTTGTGTACGACAACCATGAACAGGTGGATCGCGATCATCAGCAGGATCATTGCCGGCACCAGCAGGATGTGGAGCACATAGAGGCGCCCCACGATGTCGGTACCCGGGAACTCTCCGCCGAAGAGCAGCAGGGAGATGTAGGTGCCAACGAGCGGGATGCCCTTGATCACGCCGTCGATGATGCGCAGGCCGTTACCGGACAGCAGGTCGTCCGGCAGGGAGTAGCCGGTGAAGCCGGCAGCCAGGGCCAGGATCAACAGGACGCAACCAACCACCCAGTTTAGCTCGCGCGGCCGGCGGAACGCACCGGTGAAGAACACGCGCAGCATGTGGAAGGAGACCGAAGCAACGAACAGGAGCGCCGACCAGTGGTGCAGCTGGCGCATGAAGAGGCCACCGCGTACCTCGAAGGAGATCTCCAGCGTCGACTGGTAGGCGACGGACATTTCGACGCCCTTGAGCGGCACATACGGTCCCGTATAGTGCGTCTCTGCCATCGACGGATCGAAGAAGAACGTCAGGAACGTTCCGGTGAGCAGCAGGATAACGAAGGAGTACAGCGCGACTTCGCCGAACATGAAGGACCAGTGGTCCGGGAAGATCTTCCGGCCGAATTCCTTGACGATCGCTGAACCGCCGACGCGGGTGTCGACGAAGTTGGTGATCCGTCCGGCCCGTGTCTTGGGTACGTAGGTATCAGTTGAAGCGCTCATGCTAGCCACGCTCCCAGTAGCTCGGTCCGACAGGTTCATGGAAATCGCTGGTGGCGATCAAGTAGCCCTCGTCGTCGACGCTGATCGGAAGCTGGGGCAGGGCGTGAGCGGCGGGGCCGAACACAACCTTGCATTCCTGGGTCAGATCGAAAGTCGACTGGTGGCAAGGGCAGAGCAGGTGGTGCGTGTGCTGTTCGTACAGCGCCACCGGGCAGCCAACGTGGGTGCAGATCTTGGAGTAAGCAACAATGCCATTGTAATTCCAGTCCTCGCGGCCCGGGGAGACATGAAGCTCTTTGGGATTCAGGCGCATCAACAGGACAACGGCCTTGGCCTTCTCCTCCAGCTTGTGCTCGGCTTCGTTCAGCCCTTCGGGGATGACGTGGAACGCCGAACCAATGGTGACGTCGGAGGCCTTAATCGGGGTGCCGCTCGGGTCACGGGTCAGCCGGACACCGGCGTCCCACATGGTGTGCCGCAGCACGTCCGGGTTCAGGTCCTTGGACAGGTCGCGGAAGATGCCGATGGCCGGCAGGATCGCCAGGACGCCTGCACCGATCAGCGTGTTGCGGATCAGTGGACGGCGGGAGATGCCCGACTCGTCGAGGACTTGGCCGATGATTTGCTCGGCGTCCCTGCGGTCTTCCTCGGTGCGAACCTCATGGCGTTCTTCCACGATTTCGTGGTCCGGCATCAGCGTCTTGGCCCAGTGGACAATGCCCACGCCAATGCCGAGCATGGCAAAGGCGGTGCCCATGCCCAGGGTGAAATTCTGCAATCGCAGCGTTGCGATGGTGTCATCCAAGCGGATGCCAAAGTACCCGACGAAGAAAAGTACGGTGCCGATAATGGAGATTACGAAGAGTATCGCAACCTGGCGCTCGGCTCGCTTTTCCGCCCGGGGATCTTTGTCGGCACGGCGCGGGCGGTGCGGGGGGAGTCCAGGATCCTGAAACTTCTCCACGTCGCTCTGACCAGCCGTAG
>NZ_JBNHHB010000146.1:0-13028 GCF_059091905.1 Arthrobacter sp. Dra40 | reverse complement strand
ATAGGTGCCCGGCTGCGGGTTGGCCTCCACCGGCGTGCAGCCCGGCGCAGTGCGGTTCCGTTCCCACGTGAAACGCGCCTGCTCGGCCTTGCCCGGCTCAAGGGTCATCATCAACGGCTCGGGGTCCACTTGGCAGTCTGTGGAGGAGAAAATGCGGTCCTCGCCGCTGGTGACCAGGAATTCCATGGCGTCAGTACCGACGTTGACTTCGCACGGTTTCTTGCCCTCGTTGGCCACTTCCAGAATCAGCGTGGGATTCTCCCCGCTCCCGTAAGCCGGAGCGTCCGTTTCGGCCCGCACGACGACGTCCGAGTCCGCGCAGCCAGCCGCAGCCGGGGAGGCGGGGCTCGCGGACGCAGAGCCGGCTGCCGCCGGTTCAGGCACCTCGGTCGAAGCTTCCGGCTCCCCTGCGCCCAGCAGGCTTGCGATCCAGAATGCGGCAACCGTCAGGGCGGCCAGCACCAGCACGGCCAGGGCGAGCGCCATCTGGCGCCGGCGCCGGTAAACGGCAGGGCTGGGCCGTCGGACGGGTGCACCCCGTCCGCGCGCGCCGGATGTGCCGCTGCCTGCCATACCTCAAGGCTAAGGACAGCACCGGCTGGTCCAGTCAGCACCACGCCGGGCAGTACAGTATTGGTTGGTCACATTGTAGGAGTTCCATGCCCCGCCCCGCCGCCGCACCGGCGCCTTCACTTGCACCGGCAGAAGCCGACGTGCTGCACCGGCGTATCCGCGACTGGTTTGCGTCCAGTGCGCGGGACCTGCCCTGGCGCCGGCCCGATTGCAGCCCGTGGGGCATCCTCGTCAGCGAATTCATGCTGCAGCAAACCCCCGTGGTCCGGGTGCTGCCCGTGTGGGACCAGTGGATGCAGCGGTGGCCACGCCCGGCCGACCTTGCCGCCGATTCTGCCGGAGAAGCGGTCAGGGCCTGGGGCAGACTGGGGTACCCGCGCCGTGCCCTGCGCCTGCACGGGGCGGCTGCAGCCATTGTGAACCGGCACGGTGGCAGTGTTCCGGACGACCATGCCAGCCTGCTGGATCTGCCGGGCGTCGGAACCTACACCGCAGCCGCCGTGGCGTCCTTCGCCTTCGGACTGCCGGAAACCGTGGTGGACACGAACATTCGCCGCGTGCATGCGCGGCTGGTCTCGGGCGCTGCCTTGCCGGCACCGTCGCTTAACGCCGCCGAAATGCGCGTGGCCCGGGAACTGATGCCAGCCAGCGGAACCAAGGAGTGGAATGCGGGCGTCATGGAACTGGGCGCGCTGGTCTGCACGGCACGTACGCCGCAGTGCAATGCCTGCCCTGTGCTGGACCGCTGCGCGTGGGTGAAGGCTGGCCGGCCGGAAGCCCATTACGTGCCCAGGGGCCAGGCCTGGGCGGGAACCGACCGGCAGGTACGCGGCGCCATGATGGCCGTGCTGCGCGAAGCCGAGACCGCCGTGCCGCGGGAGGTTTTGCTGGGCAGTGTTGAACTGGCCGTCCTGCCGGCTGCCTACCAGACACCGCTCACGGCGCTGCGCGCGCTGCCTGCCGACGACGAACAGTTGGGCCGCGCCCTTGACGGGTTGCTGGCCGACGGCCTGGCCGTCACCTCGGGCAGCGGCATCTGCCTTCCCGGCTAGCACGCTCCCTAGGCTGGAAGCCCGCCGGCTAGGTCGCCGTGTCGCCCGTTACGCGCCTGTGCTGCTCCTGCTCGTCGTCAACGACATCGCCGGTCTTGTCTTTGAGCCCGTCCAGCTTGTCTCCCTGAACTTTGGCGGAGCCGTTCTGCTGCTCTGCGTTGTCGCCGCCGGGGACATCTGCCACACCCATGGTGCATCCTTATCGTCACGCCGGCGCAAAGGGCCGGCTGTTCCCTCTCCAACTTCTTCACCTTAGGCGGCTGCAGCGGAACGTGTCGACGGCGCAGCGGGCACTTAGTGCAGCGGCTCGACGGCGCAACGGGTCAACGGCGGTACGTGTCAACAGGGCAACGGGTCAACGGCGGTACGTGTCAACAGCGCAACGGGTCATCGGCGCAGCGGCTCGACGGCGGAACGTGTCGACGGCGCAGCGGGTCAACAGCGCAGCGGGCCGGCGCCGCGCCTGCCGGACCCGTCTGCTGACGTGGTTGCGGGCTCAGAGCACCCGGCACGGGCGCTCCGCCCGGCGATCAAAGCCTCCGGATCATCCGCGTGTTGCCCAGGGTGTTGGGCTTGACCCGGGCCAGGTCGAGGAACTCGGCAACGCCTTCGTCGGTGGAACGCAGCAGCTCGGAATAAACCTCCGGGTCCACCACCGACTGGTCGGCCATCACCTCGAAACCGTGCCGGGTGAAAAAGTCCACTTCGAAGGTCAGGCAGAACACCCGGCTGACGCCCAGGTCCGTGGCAGCGGCTATAAGTTCGTCGAGCAGGGCCCGGCCCACTCCCTTGCCGCGCCAGTGCGCGGCGGTGGCCAGCGTGCGCACCTCGGCAATGTCTTCCCACATCACGTGCACGGCACCGCAGCCCACGATTTCACCTGCCGGAGTCTCGGCGACCCGGAACTCCTGAATGCCTTCGAAGTAGGCGACCGCCTCTTTCTCCAGCAGCACCCGCTTGTCGGCGAGGGGCTTGACCAGCCGCCGGATCTGGACAACATCGGAGGTGCGGGCGGGGCGGATGCTGAAGGCGTCGGTCACCCAGTCAGTCTAAAGCCCCAACTCGGCGGGCAATTCGGTCTCCTGCTCCAGCACGTGCCTGGCGAGGAAGTTGGACACCACCGAGTACCAGATCCGGGCATGCTGCGGGGAGAGCACCCAGTGGTTTTCGTCCGGGAAGTACAGGAAGCGGTGCGGGGTTTTCCCGTCCGCACCGGCGGCCAGTTGCGACCGCGACAACAGTTCGTACCAGAGCCGCAGACCCTCGCCAATCGGCACCCGGTAGTCCTTGTCTCCGTGCACCACCAACATGGGGGTGTTGATGTTCCGCACCTGCAGGTGCGGGGAGTTTTCCAGCGCCATCTCCGGCGTCATCTCCCGCTCCCAGTAGGGGGAGACATCAGTCGTCGGCCCGAACTGGTCCAGCGCCCAGAGGCTTGCGTGGGTGACGATGGCCCGGAACCTGTCGGTCTGCCCGGCAATCCAGTTGGCCATGTAGCCGCCGAAGGAGCCGCCCATGGCAGCCGTCCGGGTCCCGTCAATGTCCTCCCGCTGCACAGCGGCGTCGGTAATGGCCATCAGGTCCCTGTAGGGCGCCTGGCCCCACTGCCCCCAGCCCCGGCGGATGAACTCATCGCCATAGCCGGTGGACAGGGCCGGGTCCGGCAGCAGGACTGCGTAGCCCTGCGCCACCAGCAGCCACGGGCACCAGCGCCAGCTCCACGCGTTCCACGAGCCGAGCGGGCCGCCATGCACCCACAGTACGAGCGGCGCGGGGTTCAGTGCGGAAGCACCGTCGGGAAGCGCTAGCCAGGCACGAACCTGTGCCTGCCCGCCGTCGGCGCCCCCCGTCGTCGTGATCTCTTCCAGCCGTCCGCCCAGCTCGGGGCGGGGCGCAGGCGAGGGCAGGACCGTGGTCTCGCCGGAGGCCAGGTCGATGCGTACCGGCTCGGCCGGGAACAAGTAGGAACTGCGCAGTGCGTAGGCGAACCGACCGTCAAGGCTGACCACGACGTCGGTGTAGGCCGCATCGTCGTGCGTCACCTTGCGGACGGCGCCGGTGGCGGCCTCGATCCAAAACACCGGGGCGCGGCCACCGTCATCGGCGGTCACCAGCAGGCCCGATCCGTCCGGCAGCCAGGCGGCGGGGGTGGGCCAGCGGTCCCATTCGGCCGCCAGCGGACGCAGTTCGCCGCCGGCCAGCGGGAGCAGGCCCAGGCTGACGGAGGGAATGGTCGCGGGCCCGGAGACGGTTTCACAGACCACGACCACGGTGCGGTTGTCTGGGCTGACCGGGCCGGGCGAGTAGTCGGTGTCCGGGCTTTCGAGCAGGGTCCGCTGGCGCCCGGTGGCAGTGTCGATCGCGGCCAGCACGCTGCGGGCATCCCCCCGCGGCAGCGGCCGGCGGACGTTGACCACCAGGGTGGTTCCGTCCGGGCTCAGCTCCGCACCGGTTTCCCTCAAGGCCGTTCCTGCCCAGCCGGTAATATCCCGCAAGCGGCCCTGCGGCTCGTCCTCGATGGTGAAGCTGCGGGGAGCCTCGTCTGCGGCGTCCTCCAGCACGAAATGCCGCTTCTCCCCCGGACCCAGATCATGGTCCCAGAACCGCACAGGGTAGCCCGAATGCAGGATCGCGGAGACCTTCTTGTCTTTCCGGGCGGTGCGGCGGTTTGCGTCGTCCTCTTCGTCGGCGGCGCCGCCAAGCACCTGGGCGTCCACCACCACAGTGTCCGCGCCGCTCGCGCAGCGTACCGCTGCGACCCCGCCGGGGCGAGCCAGGACCAGACTGCTTTCGCCTCCGGCGGCAGGCAAGCGCCACAGGGCCGGGACTTGTTCTTCAGCGTCGTCGGCAGGGCGGGCGGACGTGAAGTACAGGTCGCCGCTGCGCGCAAAGGCGGGCCCGGATTCCCCGTGGGAGCTGCGGGTGATCCGGCGGGCCGGGCGCTCACCGGCCGGATCGACCTCCCAGAGGGCCGAGGTGTACTCGGTGGAAGCAGAGTTCAGCGCACTTACACAGGTCACCAGCCGGCTGCCGTCCGGGCTGAGCGCCAACGAGCCGAGCCGCGGCAACGCGATATAGGCGTCAAGGTCGTGGAACGGGCTGGTGGGAGCGTCCTGGAGGAGTGCCTCCGGCAGATTATTGGAAGTAAGTGCTTCAGAACTCATGGTTTCAGTAAACACCACTTGTGGCCCTGATCACAGACAGGATGCGCAATTTGTCTGCCGAACGGCGCCCGGTCGCCCGTTAAACGGGAAAACCCCGGCCTAAACCGGGGTTCTCCTGACGAAGTGCTGGCTACTGGGACAGTGCCGGGGTATCCGGGACTTCCTCAATGGCCTTGGGTGCGCCAGTGCTGGTGAAGACAAACGTCGCCGCTTCGTCTTCGCCCTCGACGTCCACGTGGATGGTTTCGCCCGGGTGGAACTCGCCGAAGAGGATTTTCTCCGAGAGCTGGTCTTCGATCTCCCGCTGGATGGTCCGGCGCAGCGGCCGGGCTCCCATCGTGGGATCGTAACCGCGGGTTGCCAACAGCACCTTGGCTGCGTCCGTCAGCTCGATCATGAGGCTCTTCTCCGAAAGCCGCTTGCGCAGGCGCTCGACGAAGAGGTCCACGATCTGGACGATTTCTTCCTCGCTCAGCTGCGGGAAGACCACCGTGTCGTCAACGCGGTTGAGGAACTCGGGCCGGAAGTGCTGCTTGAGCTCGTCCTGGACCCGGGCGCGCATCCGCTCGTAGCCGGTCTTGGTGTCCGTGCCGGACTGGAAACCGGTCATGACACCCTTGGAGATGTCGCGGGTGCCCAAGTTGGTGGTCATGATGATCACCGTGTTCTTGAAGTCCACCACGCGTCCCTGGCTGTCCGTCAGGCGGCCATCCTCAAGGATCTGCAGCAACGAGTTGAACAGGTCGGCGTGCGCCTTTTCCACCTCGTCGAACAGCACCACGGAGAACGGGCGGCGGCGGACCTTCTCGGTCAGCTGCCCGCCTTCCTCGTAGCCTACGTAACCCGGAGGGGCACCGAACAGGCGCGAGACCGTGTGCTTTTCCGAGTACTCGGACATGTCCAGGGTGATCAGCGCGTCTTCCTCGCCGAAGAGGAATTCGGCCAGAGCCTTTGCCAGTTCGGTCTTGCCGACGCCGGTGGGCCCGGCAAAGATGAACGAACCGGAGGGACGGTTGGGGTCCTTCAGGCCGGCGCGGGTCCGGCGGATCGCCTGGGAGATGGCCTTGATCGCCTGATCCTGGCCGATCACACGCTTGTGCAGCTCGGCCTCCATGTGCATCAGGCGGCTGGACTCTTCCTCGGTCAGCTTGAAGACAGGGATACCGGTGGAGTTGGCCAGGACTTCGGCGACCAGATCTTCGTCCACTTCGGCGATCTCGTCCAGGTCGCCGGACTTCCAGGCGCGCTCCCTTTCCGCCCGTTCGTCCTGCAGCCTGCCCTCTTTGTCACGCAGCGTGGCAGCGCCCTCGAAATCCTGGGCATCAATGGCCGATTCCTTCTGCTTCTTCAGCTCGGCAATACGCTCATCGATGTCCTTGAGCTCCGGCGGTGCGGTCATCCGGCGGATGCGCAGGCGTGCCCCGGCTTCGTCGATCAGGTCGATCGCCTTGTCCGGCAGGAAGCGGTCGGAAATGTAGCGGTGGGCCAGATGCGCCGCGGCATCCAGGGCACCATCGGTAATGGAGACCCGGTGGTGGGCCTCGTAGCGGTCGCGCAGCCCCTTAAGGATCAGCACGGCGTGCTCCACGGACGGCTCTTCCACCTGGATCGGCTGGAACCGGCGCTCCAGCGCTGCGTCCTTCTCGATGTGCTTGCGGTACTCGTCCAGGGTGGTTGCACCGATGGTCTGCAGCTCGCCGCGGGCCAGCATGGGCTTCAGGATGGACGCTGCGTCGATGGCTCCTTCAGCGGCACCTGCGCCGACCAGCGTGTGGATCTCGTCGATGAACAAGATGATGTCGCCGCGGGTCCGGATTTCCTTCAGGACCTTCTTCAGCCGCTCTTCGAAGTCGCCGCGGTAGCGCGAACCGGCCACCAGCGAACCCAGGTCCAGCGTGTAGAGCTGCTTGTCCTTGATGGTCTCCGGCACGTCGCCGCGGACAATCGCCTGGGCCAAACCTTCGACGACGGCAGTCTTGCCGACGCCGGGCTCGCCGATCAGCACCGGGTTGTTCTTGGTGCGGCGGGAGAGCACCTGCATCACGCGTTCCATTTCATGCTCGCGTCCGATCACCGGATCGAGCTTGGATTCGCGGGCAGCCTGCGTGAGGTTCCGGCCGAACTGGTCCAGCACGACGGATCCGGCAGGAGTGCCCTCCTGCTGCTGGCCGGCCGTGACCGGCTCCTTGCCCTGGTAGCCGGAGAGCAACTGGATGACCTGCTGGCGCACGCGGTTCAGGTCGGCACCCAGCTTGACCAGCACCTGGGTGGCCACACCTTCGCCTTCGCGGATCAGGCCCAGCAGGATGTGCTCGGTGCCAATGTAGTTGTGGCCAAGCTGGAGGGCTTCGCGCAGCGAGAGCTCCAGGACCTTCTTGGCGCGCGGCGTGAACGGGATGTGGCCGCTCGGAGCCTGCTGGCCCTGGCCGATAATTTCCTGGACCTGCTCACGAACGCCATTCAGGGAGACGCCGAGGAACTCCAGTGCTTTGGCGGCAACGCCCTCACCCTCGTGGATCAAACCGAGGAGGATGTGTTCGGTGCCGATGTAGTTGTGGTTGAGCATGCGGGCTTCTTCTTGAGCCAGCACGACAACGCGACGGGCACGGTCGGTAAATCTCTCAAACATCTCGCACACTCCTAGCTACTGCGTACTTTGATGCTACGTGCCCGACTGGCTCTTGTGAGGCCTGTTCGCCCTAGGGGTAATGCCCGCCCAGAGCGCAAACGGGGCGGACAGGTGACCTGTCCGCCCCGCTGATCGATCCGCCCGTTGCGAACGGGCCGCCCCTATCCCCCGTGGGCGGCCTTGTAGGCCTCGATGATCTCGGATTGCACACGGCCGCGATCGCTGACGTTGTAACCGTTTTCCCGTGCCCACGCGCGGATTGCCGAGGCATCCTGGTTGCGCGAACTGCTGGCCGGCTTGGCGGCTTTGGAGCCCCGAGCAGGAATCTTGCGGCCGGCGGAAATGTACGGCTTGAGCGCGTCGCGAAGCGCCTCGGCGTGCGAGGAAGAAAGATCAATTTCGTAGCTGCCGGAATCCAGGCTGAAACGGACCGTCTCATCGGCCGCTCCACCATCCAGATCATCAACCAGAATGATTTTTACTTCTTGCGCCACAGAAGGCTCCTTAGGTGAGTGTATCTATTTGGCCGGGATTACCGGACCAAATTGATTATGTACCACCCGTGAATTGATAGCAATATGGCAAATAGTGGCGGGAGGAATCCCGCATGGCCGGTATCGGTTTGGAGAATGGCGGATCCGGCGCGCCTTGTGACATTTCTCGCTGATTAAAGGAAAAACCCCGACAATCGATGATTATCGGGGTTCCGGCGGCTCCTATTCGTTGCCGCCGTTGTCGCGCCTCTCGGCTTCGCGCTCAGCTTCAGCCAACGCTTCACGCTCTTTACGGTCGGCGTTGAATATGGCTTTCATCACGAAATAGAACAAGAGTCCGACGCCGAGCGACGGAGCGAGTACCCAGAGATATTCCATGTCAGCCCAGCTCCGGCTTCAGCAGCGGGAACAGAATCGTTTCTCGGATCCCCACCTGGGTGAACAGCATGACCAAGCGGTCGATGCCCAGTCCGATTCCACCCATCGGCGGCGCTCCGTACTCCAGGGCGCGCAGGAAGTCTTCATCCAGCTGCATCGCTTCCTCGTCTCCCGCCGCTGCCATCCGCGACTGCTCGGTGAGGCGTTCGCGCTGGATCACCGGATCAATGAGCTCGGAGAAAGCGGTGCCGCGCTCCATTCCACCGATGATGAGATCCCAGGCCTCGATCAGCGCCGGATTGTCACGGTGGTTGCGCGCCAGCGGCTGCGCGGCCGGCGGATAATCGTAGACGAAGGTCGGCTGCAACAGGGTGGGCTCAACGATTTCACCGAACAGTTCAACCACGGTTTTCTGGGTATCCCACTTCGGGTCAATCTTTACACCATGCTGTTCGGCAATTTCCCGCAACTCCTCGGCGCCGGTCTTGGGAGTAATCTCCCGGCCCACCGCTTCGGACAATCCCGGATAGACCCCCAGCCAGCGCCATTCTCCATTGAGGTCGATGGTGCCCTGAGGGGTTTCAATCACTCGGGTGCCTATGGTGTCGGCCACATTCAGGATCATCTCCTTCATGCGCTCCCCCATCACGAACTGGTCAGCGTACGCCTCGTAGCTTTCCAGCGTGGTGAATTCCGGGCTGTGGGTGGAGTCAACGCCTTCATTGCGGAATATCCGGCCGATTTCAAAGACCCGCTCAATACCGCCGACCACCGCGCGCTTGAGGTAGAGCTCGGTGGCAATGCGCAGCGTCATGTCCTGGTCGAAGGCATTCAGATGTGTCTCGAAGGGACGGGCCGTCGCCCCTCCGTGCACCAGCTGCAGCATGGGGGTCTCCACTTCCACGTAGCCGTGCGAATGGAGGGTGTCCCGAATGGAGCGAATCACCGCAGCACGCGTGTAGACCATCTGCCGTGCTTCATCGCGCACCATCAGGTCCACGTAGCGCTGCCGCACGCGGGTCTCTTCGTTGAGGCCGGCATGCAGCACGGGCAGCGGACGCAGCGCCTTGGATGCCATCTGCCAGCTTTCGGCCATCACCGAGAGCTCACCGCGCTTGGAGCTGATCACTTCGCCGCGGATGAACACGTGGTCGCCCAGGTCCACCAGCGCCTTCCAGTCGGCAAGGGCTTCTTCACCGATGTTCGCCAGGCTAAGCATCGCCTGCAGCCGGGTCCCGTTGCCTTCCTGCAAGGTGGCGAAACAGAGCTTGCCGGTGTTGCGGATGAAGACCACGCGCCCGGATACCCCGACGACGTCGCCGGTGGTTTCGTCAGCTTCGAGGTGGCCGTACTTTTCACGGACTTCCGCCAGCGTGTGCGTCCGGTCCACGCCCACCGGGTAGGCCTCCACGCCGCGCTCCAGGAGCTTGGCGCGCTTGGCCATGCGCACGTGCATTTGCTCGGACGCGTCGGCAGCCTCGGCTGCGGGATGAGTGGTGGGGGAATTATCGCGGGTCACGGTAGTTAAGGGTACCGGTACCCGGGCCCGGCCAGCCAAACGCCCGGGTTCTAATAGCCGAGCTGCGCGTTGTCGATCAGCCGCACCGCCCCGACCTTCGCAGCGATCAGCGCCAAGGCCTCGCCGCTGAACGGTGTTTCCCTGCAGTTGAAGGCCAGCGGCTCCAGCGTCCGGGGATCCACCACTTCCAGATAGTCCAGCTCGACCAGCGGCACCGAGTCGATCATGGCCAGCGCGCCGTCGAGGTCCAGGGGTTCATGCCGCTCGGCCTGTCCGCGCAGGTACGCCAGACTGCGGGGAAGCACCAGCGCCGCCTCCCGCTCGGCCGGGGACAGGAAACGGTTGCGGCTGGAGAGCGCCAGGCCGTCGTCGTCGCGCACTATCGGCACGCCCACGATCCGCACCGGAAAGTTCAGGTCGGCCACCATTCGCTTCACCAGCGCCAGCTGCTGGGCGTCCTTCTGGCCGAAATAGGCACGGTAGTCGCTCGCTCCGCCGGCCGGCAGCGCGTAGTGGAGCAGCTTCGCCACGACCGTGAGGGCGCCGTCGAAGTGGCCGGGGCGAGCGGCCCCCTCGAACTTCCCGCCCAAGGCGCCGGCGGCGATCCTGATGAGCGGTTCGCCGTCCGGGTAGACCTCCTCCAAACCGGGTGCGAACACGACATCCGCCCCGCATTCCGCCAGCAGGTCCAGGTCGGCCTCGAGGGTGCGGGGATAGCGGTCCAGGTCCTCCGACTCGCCGAACTGCAGCGGGTTCACAAAGACCGAAACCACGACGACGTCGCTCGCCTGCCGTGCGGCGCGCACCAACGCGGCATGGCCGGCATGCAGAGCCCCCATCGTCGGCACCAGCCCCAGCGAGGGCCGCACGCCGGCCGCAGCCTCCGCCAGCAGGCCGGCCATGGCGTCCTGAAGTTCGGCGCGGGTTTTCACAAGGCGCGGCCGGGTTGTCACGGTTTCTCCTCTGGATGCGACTGGGCAAGAATGTCCAGAATTTCGGTGGCACGGGACTCTTTCAACAGGCCCCGCTCGAGGGCCCGCTGGGCGGTTGCGCGGGCCAGTTCTTCGTAAGCCATGCGGATGTCGGTACCGCCCGAAGCCACTTCGCGGCGCAGCAGCGCTTCATGGTGGCTGCGGACCGTGCCTGCGTCGCCGCGGGCCACCGGCCCGGTCAGCGCCGATTCACCAGAGGCCAGCGCGTTCTCCAAGGAGGCCCGCATCAGTGCGCTGAGCACGCGGTCCGGCTGCTCCACTCCCGCTTCCGCCAGCAGTTGGGCGGACTGGGCGGCAATCGTCACGAGGTGGTTGGAGGCATGCGCCAGGGCGGCGTGGTAGAGCGTGCGGTCCGCCTCGGCGATCACCACCGGTTCGCCGCCCATTTCCACCACCAGCGCCTGGGCAATCGGCAGCACGGTGGCCTCCGCCGTCACCCCGAAACTGCAGTCGGTCAGCCGTGCCAGGTCCAGACTCATGCCCGTGAACGTCATGGCCGGGTGGATGGCCAGCGGGATGGCGCCCTTCGCCCGGGCCGGCGCGAGCACGCCGGTGCCGTGGCGGCCGGAGGTGTGCACCACCAGCTGCCCCGGTTGCCAGACCCCGGCCGCGGCCAGACCGTCCACCAGTTCCGGCAGCGCATCGTCCGGCACCGCCAGCAGCACCAGTTCAGCCCGTTCCACGATTTCGGGGATCTGCAGCACCGGCACACCGGGCAGCAGGTTTTCCGCCCGTTCCCGGCTGTCCTCGGACACCGCCGATACCCCGACCACTGCGTGCCCGACCCCGCGCAGCGCGGCACCGAGGACGGCGCCCACCTTGCCGGCGCCGATCACGCCGATACCCAGCCGACCGGGCCTAGTGCTGCCCGCCATCACTGCCCTCCTGCTCCCCGTGGGGGTTGTGCTGCTGCGCCGGACGGCGGTTTCCGTCCGGGCCTTCTCCGGCCATCAGGGGCGCCGGGCCGGGGCCGTTGCCTTGGGTTTCAAGCCAGCGCTCCGGGACGCTGCGGCGCCGGGCCGCAGCTGCCCGGATCGACTGCTCGTCGAAGAGCCGGCGTGCGGTGTCGGCGTCGACCTGGTAAACCACCGGGGTTACCGGTCCGGTGGTCGTGTGGAGCCGCAGGTCTGCCACCCCCAGGCGGCGGGCCAGCGGTCCTTGGTGCAGCGCCATCGACTGGGTCCGCTCGTGGGGCACCACGCACAGGCTGCGCCAGAGCCGGCCGCTGCGGGTGAGCAAAGCGGTGCCGGTGACAGCGAAGCCATTGCGCCGCCAGGACAGCCAGGACAGCCAGCGCACGCGCCGCGGCGAGGTGACAAATCCGCCGCCGGAGGCACCGGCGTCGTGCCCGTTGAGGGGGGCGATGCCGTCCAGTCCGGCGCCGAACACGGTGTAGGGGTCTTCGGTGCCCGGGTCCGGGAGCACCAGGGCCAGCATCTGCATGACTTCCTGCTGCGTGCCCACCGGAAGCAAGGTGGTTCGTGCTCCAGAGTTCTCAGCGCTGACGCCGTAGCCGGCCACGTTCACGCGCATCCGGTACCAGCCCTTAAAGCGCCATAGCGGCGACTGCATGATTTCCACCGCCTGTACGCGGCCCGGCGGCACGGTCTGGGCCCGGGTCTCCAGCAGCCCGTAGCGCAGCCGGATTCCATCCGGGGAGACCGCGGCGCGGAAGTTGTACCCGGTGCTGAACGTGGCCCAATAGCCGGTGACCACGCCGAAGGCGGCAGGGACCAGGAAGGCGGGACCGAATGCCACGTCGAACACGAAGGTGGACAGTCCGGCGGCCAGCAGCATGACGGCCAGGAAGACGGTGGTGCCGGAGAGCAGCGCCGCGCCGAGGATGCGGCTGCCCGGGACGGCGACGATCTGCTGCTCGGGGGCTTCGGGCACCGCTTCCCGGGCATACTCGGGGCCTAGGCTCAGCCCTGCGGCCCGTGCCAGGATGGTGGCGCGCAACTCCTGCGCGGAGGCCAACGGCAGGTACGCCAGCCGGACCGCCGACTCTCCGGCGTCGGCCACCTCGAACTTGAGCTCTGCCAGCCCGAAAATCCGTGCCAGCAGCGGCTGGATAACGTCGATCGCCTGCACCCGGTCCAGCCGGGCCTGGCGGTGCTGGCGGAACAGGACGCCGGAATTCACCCGGACATGCAAGTCGGTGACCTGGTACCGGGTAAACCACCAGGACAGGAAGAACCCGGCCACCAGCAGCAGGGCGACCAATCCC
>NZ_JBNHHB010000145.1:0-13037 GCF_059091905.1 Arthrobacter sp. Dra40 | reverse complement strand
GTACTTCGTCTCCTACTACGACTACTACCAGCCGGAAGCCTACGTCCCGCAGACTGACACCTTCATCGAGAAAGACTCCTCGATCAACGAGGAAGTCGAACGGCTGCGGCACTCGGCGACCAACGCCCTGCTGACCCGGCGCGACGTCGTCGTGGTGGCCACGGTGTCCTGCATCTACGGTCTGGGCACCCCCGAGGAGTACATCGCCGGAATGGTCACCCTGCGCAAGGGCGCGGAGATGAACCGGGATCAAATGCTGCGGCGGTTCGTCGCCATGCAGTACGCCCGCAACGACATCGACTTCCACCGGGGCACGTTCCGGGTACGCGGCGATACCGTGGAAATCATTCCGATGTACGAGGAACTGGCCGTGAGGATCGAGTTCTTCGGCGACGAGATCGAGCAGATCCTCACTCTGCATCCGGTCACCGGCGAGATCATCCGCGAGGAGACGGAGATGTACGTCTTCCCGGCTTCGCACTATGTGGCCGGCGAGGACCGGATGAGCCGCGCGGTCAAGGACATCGAAGACGAACTGCGTGACCGGCTGCAAACCTTGGAGTCGCAGAACAAGCTGGTGGAAGCTCAGCGGCTCCGGATGCGCACCACGTACGACCTGGAAATGATGCAGCAGATGGGGTTCTGCAACGGCATTGAAAACTATTCGCGGCACATCGACGGCCGCGGACCGGGTACCGCCCCCCACTGCCTGTTGGATTACTTCCCGGATGACTTCCTGCTGGTGATCGACGAATCGCACGTGACAGTGCCGCAGATCGGCGCGATGTACGAAGGCGACATGTCGCGCAAGCGCACCCTGGTGGACCACGGGTTCCGCCTCCCGTCGGCCATGGACAACCGGCCGCTGAAATGGGACGAGTTCCTGGACCGGATCGGCCAGACGGTCTACCTTTCCGCGACGCCGGGGAAGTATGAACTGTCCAAGTCCGACGGCTATGTCCAGCAGATCATCCGGCCCACGGGCCTGGTGGACCCGGAGGTCATCGTCAAGCCGACCAAGGGCCAGATCGACGACCTGTTGGGCGAGATCAACGCGCGCGTGGAACGGAACGAACGCGTCCTGGTCACCACCCTGACCAAGCGGATGGCCGAGGATCTCACCGACTACCTGAACGAGCACGGCGTGAAGGTCCAGTACCTGCATTCCGATGTGGACACCCTGCGCCGCGTGGAACTGCTCCGGGAATTGCGGATGGGAACGTTCGACGTGTTGGTGGGCATCAACCTGCTGCGTGAAGGTTTGGACCTGCCGGAGGTTTCGCTGGTCGCCATCCTGGATGCGGACAAGGAAGGCTTCCTGCGCAGCAGTACGTCGCTGATCCAGACCATTGGCCGTGCCGCCCGCAACGTGTCCGGCCAGGTGCACATGTACGCGGACAAGATTACCGATTCCATGGCCAGGGCCATCGAGGAAACGAACCGGCGCCGCGAGATCCAGGTCGCGCACAACAAGAAACACGGCGTGGACCCGCAGCCGTTGCGCAAACGGATCGCCGACATCACCGACCAGCTGGCCCGGGAAGATGCGGACACCCAGGAACTGCTGAAGGATTTCGACTACGGCAAGGGCAAACGCGGGTTCTCGGCCGCCGCGCCGAAGGATAAGATCCGGCGGGACGGATTGGCTGCTGCACCGGCCGAGGATCTGGGCGAACTGATCGCCCAGATGACGGAGCAGATGCACGCCGCAGCGGCCGAATTGCAGTTCGAACTGGCCGCCCGCCTGCGCGACGAGGTTTCCGACCTGAAGAAGGACCTGCGGCAGATGCGCGCCGCGGGGCACGCCTGAGTCGTCAGGGGCACCTGCGCTACACTTGACCGAGCGTAGGGGAGTATCCCGAACACTGTGGACGTCAACACGCGGGGCATCGGAGCCCCGCCGGGCGCAGTGGCCTGGCCGGACAACGGCAGGCGGAGAGACTTGCGGCGAACACTCGCACCCGCGCACTGCACACGCGCGGCATCTTCTGTGAAAGGCAAGGTTCCGTGTCGGACCAATTATCCCTGCCCTTTGAGATCATCTCTTTTGTGGTCCTGGGCATCATCCTGCTGTTCGACCTGCTGTACGTGGTGAAGCGGCCGCACGAACCTTCAATGAAGGAAGCCGGCCTCTGGGTCGGTTTCTACGTCACCCTGGCGCTGATCTTCGCCGGGCTGCTGTTCTGGCAGGCAGGCCCCAACTACGGCCAGGAGTTTGTCGCCGGCTGGATCACTGAATACAGCCTCAGCGTCGACAACCTGTTCGTCTTCATCATCATCATGGCCAGGTTCTCCGTACCCCGGAAGTACCAGCAGGAAGTGCTGATGTTCGGCATCATCATCGCGCTTATCCTGCGCGGCATCTTCATCCTGCTCGGCGCCACCGTGATCGCCCACTTCAGCTGGGTGTTCTACATCTTCGGCGCGTTCTTGCTCTGGACCGCCTGGAAGCAGGCGACCGACTCCGGCGAGGACGAGGAAGAAGGCTCCGAGAACGGGCTGGTCGCACGGCTGACCAAGAAACTGCCGGTCAGCGAGAACTATGACGGCAACAAGCTGCGCACCACCGTCGACGGCAAGCGCCTCTTCACTCCGATGGTCATGGTCTTCATTACCATCGGCATGACCGACCTGCTGTTCGCGGTCGACTCCATCCCGGCCATTTTCGGCCTGACGCAGAGCGCGTTCATTGTCTTCACCGCGAACATTTTCGCGCTGATGGGCTTGCGCCAGCTCTACTTCCTGCTCGGCGGACTGATGGACCGCCTGGTCTACCTGAAGCACGGTTTGTCCGTGATTCTGGCGTTCATCGGCGTGAAGCTGATCTTCCATGCGCTGCATGAGAACGAGCTTCCGTTCATCAACGGCGGACAGCATATCGAATGGATCCCGGAGATCAGCACCGGGCTTTCGCTGGCGGTGATCATCGGAACGTTGGTGGTTGCCACGGTGGCCAGCCTCCTCAGCCCCGCCGGGCGCCAGGCCGCCATTGACGCGCGGCTGGCCAAGGACGCCGAACGGGCGCAGTCCGACACCGAGTAGAAGCCCCATTCCGGTGAGCTGTACACCCGGGGCAGGTCGACTAAGCTCGGCGTGTGACCCGGCAACCAGACGCGGCGCTGAACGCAGACCCTCGTACGAGGGTCGTTCAGCGCCGCGTTGTTCTCTCCCTCGCCCTCGCCCAGCTGTTCAGCGGCCTGGGCCACGGCGCGGGACTGGCTATTGGCTCGCTCCTGGCGGTGGAGCTCACCGGCAGCGAGGCGCTGGCAGGCACGTCTACTATGGCGATAGCGCTGGCTGCGGCGCTGGCCGCCTTGCCTTTGGCCGGTGTCGCCGCCCGTGCAGGGCGCCGGCGGGCGCTGGTCACCGGTTTGCTGATGGCGCTGCTGGGCTCGGCCCTGATGGCGCTGGCACCGGTCCTTGGGTCCTTCGCGGTGCTGCTGGCAGGCTCCGCCTTGCTGGGGGTCGGCAATGCCTCGAACCTGCAGGCTCGTTTCGCGGCGGTGGACTTGGCCGCACCGCAACATCGTGGGCGGGATCTGGCGTTCGTGGTGTGGTCGATCACGGTAGGTGCAGTGGCCGGGCCGAACCTCATCCGGCCCGGCGCCGAACTGGGAGCAGCCCTCGGACTGCCGGAATCCTCCGGTCCGTTCCTGTTTTCGATGGCGGGCATGGCCACCGGCGCCCTGGTGCTGCTGGTGGGCCTGCGGCCGGATCCGTTGCGCTATGCACACACTCTTGGCGGCGGGGGAGCCCAGCCGTCCAATGCCCGCGGAACTCTGCGCACGGGCGTGGCGGCGGTTCGCCGCCATCCGGGTGCGGCTCTGGGACTGGCCGCCGTGGTGGGCGCCCAGTTGATGATGGTGGCTGTCATGTCCATGACGCCGGTGCACCTGCAGGCACTTGGCCATGCGGGCGGGCACCAGCACAGCCAGACGGACACGTTCGCCGTGATCGGATTTACCATTTCGCTCCACCTGGCCGGCATGTACGCACTCTCACCGCTGATGGGCTGGCTGACCGACCGGCTGGGACGAACCCGAACGATCGTGGCCGGGCAACTGGTTTTGTTGGCCGCGACGGGGCTGGCCGGGTTGGGGCAACACGACGCCTGGCTGGTCGGCGCCGGTCTGGTGCTGTTGGGTCTGGGCTGGTCCGCCTCGGTGATTGCCGGCTCCACCCTCCTGGCCGAGTCAGTGCCGGTGCACGCCCGGGTACCCGCGCAGGGCTTGTCCGATACCCTCATGGGGGCTGCCGGGGCAATGGGGGCTGCGCTCTCCGGACCGCTCCTGGCTGCCATGGGATTCGCCGGGCTGAACGCCGCGGCAGCCGTAGTCGCCGGCGTAATATTGCTGGCACCGCTTCTAGCCGCCCGCAGCCGGGGCGTCCCGGCAGGAGTCGGTTTCAACGACAGGAGCCCATCGTGAGCCGACGGCAGATCCCGGCCGCAGCGACCGTGGTGGCGTTCCTCTTGACCGGCTGCGGCCACGACGGTGTCTCTGAGCCCTCTGCTGCCGTCCACACGGGTCCGGGGCACGAGGTCCTGCTGGTTAACCCCACCAGCGGTAGGGAGAACTTCGAGATGGAGGCCGGCTTCAAGGGGACACTCGAGTTGTCGCCGGAGGGTTGCGTCATTGGTAAGGACACCTCGGGACGTGAGGTCATGCTGGTGTTTCCGGCCGACGCCTATTTCAGCCACCGGGAAGAACTGCCCACCGTTGAAGTCGAAGGCCGGTCCTTGTCGATTGGCGGACCGGTGTTCTTTGGCGGGGGAGCCCTCCGACCGGACGAACTGGACCGTCTCTCTGCGAGCGCGCCGGAGGGATGTTTCCGGGACGACACCTTCTACGTGCAGACCATCGGCTAACCATCCCGGCGTTGCCGGGGCTTGAGGACCGGCAGCTAGTCCCGGACCATGCCGAGCAGCCGCCGGAAGATGGCCTCGCCGTCGTCGGCAATGCCGTCATGGTGGAACTCATCGGTTTCCCAGACCTGCAGCCCCTTTACCTGCGCAGCAGTTTCCAGCGACAGGTTGCGCTCGACGTAGATATCGTCGCGGTACACAGCTGCAGCGACCGGGACGTTGTTTTCGGCGAGCCGGGCGCGATCGTAGAGTGCCGCCCAGTCGGACTTCGCCGCCAGCAGGTCGGCTACCTCGCGCAGCGGGACCAGGGCCGGATCCTGCTCGAAGTACCAGGGGTAGACCATCTCGCCCGTCAGCAGTGGCTCCGCGGCCTGGGGAGCGAACTGCGGGAAATCCCCCAAAACCCGCCACGCAGCCCAGTCGGTCGCCTCGCCCTGGGCATAGATGGATTCGTGCATCAGCGCATAGAGGGGGTTGGCCGCCCGGCCGACAAGTACAGCGATTTGCTCCAGGAAGGTATCCGAAAGCCGCTGGCCGGAGCTGGTCGGGACGAACGCGTCCTCGAGCAGGTAGTGCAGCGCGTCAATCCGGGTGTTTCCGCCCAGGAACGAGCCGACCATTTGGAACCGGCCCGGGGTCAGCCTCTCGCCGGACGGCAGCTGCTCGGGCACCGCGTCCAGATGCCGGACGACGGCGGTGACCCGGGAACGGTCTTCGGGGTAACGGTCGAAGTACTCCCGGTTGCGCGCTTCCACCCGGCGGAAGGTGGCGCGGTAGACCCGGTCAGCACCTCCCGCCAGCGGCGCCAGGCCGCCGGTAATCAACGCTTCCCGCAGCCCTTCGGGCGCGAACGAGAGATAGGTCAGCGCGCAGAACCCGCCGTAGCTTTGTCCGAAGACGCTCCACGGCCCGCTGCCGAGTTCCTGCCGGATCAGTTCGGCATCGCGCACGATCGAGTCGGCACGAAAATGTGCCAGGAAAGCTGCCTGTGCTGCTGCGTCGCCGCGCAGCGGCAGGGTCTGCCGGTTTACCGGGGAGGACAGCCCGGTGCCGCGCTGGTCGAGCATCAGGATCCGGAAGGTCTTGGCTGCTTCCTTCATCCAGCCGCTCAGCGATGTGACCCGGTTGCCCCGGCCGCCTGGCCCTCCCTGCAGGAACAGCAGCCAAGGCCGCTGGTCCGTCGCGCCGCCGTCGGCCTCCAGTGAGGAGTATTCGCGTGCGAAAACCTCCAGCGTCTCGCCGCCGGGATCTGTGTGGTTGAGCGGAACGGTGAAGAAATGCCCGGCCGTGTGCATCCCGCGGAAACGATGGGTGCCGGCCACCCGGTGTTGTGTCACCGGCCCGGCTGTCCGGTTGCTGACCCTGAGGGCACGCTTCCGCATCCGAATGAGGCCAGCGCGTCGCCGGAGAGCCGGAACGTTGACCATTCTTCCTGCGGACGGGCGCCGAGAGAGCGGTAGAAGTCAATCGACGGGCGGTTCCAGTTCAGTACCGCCCACTCCACGCGGGCGTAGCCGGAAGCCACCGCATGACTGGCCAGTGTCCGCAGCAAGGCCTTCCCGTACCCCCGTCCGCGGGCCTCTGGCCGGACGTACAGGTCCTCCAGATAGATACCGTGCACGCCTTCCCAGGTGGAATAGTTCCGGAACCACAGCGCGAAACCCTGGACACCGCCGTCGTCCTCCGCCACATGCGCGAAAACTGCCGGCTGGCTGGAAAACAGCGCGTTCCGCAGCTGTTCCGGGGTGTTCTTGACCGCGTCCGGTTCCTTCTCATACTCCGCGAGGTCGCGGATCAGGTTGAGGATGACGGGGACATCGGCTTCTTCGGCAGGTCGGATCACAGACATAACAAGAGCCTAGCGTCCGGCAGGGTGCTGCGTTGGTAGGGTCGGTTCATGAATCAGGCGTTGGGGAAATTTGTGGACGACTTCGGTGCGTTGGTGGCGCTGGTCCAGAACGCGTACCGTCCGAGGGTCAGCGGCGAGGACCTCCTGGACAGGCTCGGCAGGCATCTGCAGACTGACGTCAAGGAATTGCCGACGGTCGTGGAGGAGATTCCCGCACACCGCCTGGTTGACGCGGACATTGTGTTGGAGGATTCTGCTACTGCCGACGCGGACAACGAACTGATCGGCATTGGCGGCGGCGATCAGCGGCATCATCTGTCATTGAGTGACATTCTGCAGCATGCCTCACAGTACGGGGGGTTCCCGGTAGGGCAGCCGGACTACTCCAACGTGGCCGTTGGGCCGCAGCGGCAAAGGCAGGCCCTGGCGCTCGGCATGCGCTTGTTCACGTGGAACGGTCACCCCCTGGCGGTGTTGCTCCGCGCCGCGAATCCCCGGTTCGGACTGGCCTCGGCCGTGCTGGAGGTCCTCGGTCGGGAGCCGGTTGGCACGTCCGGGTTCCTCACGATGTTTCGCGAGCGCATGCGCTCCCACAGCGTGTTAAAGGGCCAGGTGGTCTCGTTCACCCTGCAGGACTTCGGAGCCAGCGGCGCGGGTGTCACTTTCCACGAGCGGCCGCGGCTGGAAGCGGGCGACGTAATCCTGGCTCCGGGAGTGCTGGCGCGGATCGTCCGGCACGTCGTGGATATGGCGGATGCGCGCCAGGACCTGCAGCGCTTGGGCCAACATCTCAAACGTGGCGTTTTGCTTTATGGTCCGCCGGGGACCGGCAAGACGCATACCGTCCGGCACCTCCTCTCCCTGAGCCAAGGGACCACGGTGATCCTGCTCTCCGGGGGCTCACTCGCGTTCATCTCCGAAGCAGCCAGGATGGCCAGGGCTCTGCAGCCGTCCATCGTGGTGCTGGAGGACTGTGACCTCATCGCTGAAGACCGCAGTTTCGGCCATGGCCCTCAGCCCTTGCTGTTCGAGGTCCTCGATGCGATGGACGGACTTGAGGACGACGCGGATGTTGCCTTCGTGCTGACCACCAACCGGGTGGAAGCGCTGGAACAGGCGCTTGCCCAGCGGCCTGGTCGGGTAGATCTCGCGGTGGAGATTCCGCGGCCGGACACCGAGCAGCGCAAAGCCTTGATACAGCTGTACGGGCGCCGCCTGGCGTTCGGCGCCGACGCTGTTTCGGAGGCTGCAGAAAGAACCGCCGGTACCACCGCATCGTTTGCCCGTGAACTGGTGCGCCGGTCCGTGGTTGCCGCGGCGGCCCGGGGCGGCGAACCTGCCGACGAAGACTTGCTGGCCGCCGCGGATGAGCTGATGGCCGACGGCGAAGTACTCACGCGCACCTTACTGGGCAGCGACGCCGGAGGCGCGGGAGTTGGCGGAGCCAGCCTCCTCAAGAATGCGGCGGAAACTCCACCCTCTGCGGTGTTGAGCCTGTTGGAACCGGACACCGAAGGAGGTTAGGCACCGCGTCCGGACGGCGGCTGTCCCACTAAGGCTTCAGCACCACCTTGATGCAGCCGTCGTCTTTCTTCTGGAATTTTTCATACATGGCCGGGGCATCGTCCAATGGAGCCGTATGCGTGACCAAGTCACGGACCCCGAGCGGATCGGCCGGGTCACCCGCCAGCGGCAGCACATCGTCGATCCAGCGGCGGACGTTGCATTGGCCCATCCGGAGCGTGACCTGCTTGTCGAAGAGCGTCAGCATCGGCAGGGGATCGGCTTGTCCTGCGTAGACGCCGGACAGCGAGATGGTGCCGCCGCGGGCCACTGCGTCGATCGCAGTGTGCAGGACGGACAAGCGGTCCAGGCCCGCCGTCGACATCAGTTTTTTGGCCACGGGATCGGGGAGAAGGCCGACGGCGAACTGTGCGGTGGCTGCCCCCGGCGCGCCGTGCGCTTCCATTCCGACCGCGTCGACCACTGAATCCGGCCCGCGGCCCTGGGTTGCGTCGCGGAGTTCCTCGGCAGTCCGGGAGCCCCACTCCAGGGTTTCGATGCCGTGGCGGCGTGCCATCCCCAGCCGCTCCGGAACGAGATCGACGCCGATGACCCGGTGGCCGAGATGGCGTCCTACCCGTGCGGCGAACTGGCCCACCGGGCCGAGGCCGAAAACCGCCAGGGTTCCTCCGTCCGGAACGTTGGCATAGTCCACTGCCTGCCACGCGGTGGGCAGGACGTCGGAGAGGAACAGGTACTGCTCATCCGGTGCCTGGCTGTCCTCGATCTTGACGGGACCGTAGTCGGCGTGGGGGACACGCAGGTACTCTGCCTGTCCACCGGGGACAGAACCGTACAGTTCGGTGTAGCCAAAGAGCGCAGCGCCTGAATTCTTCTCCTTGACCTGAGTGGTCTCGCACTGCGACTGAAGGCCGCGGCTGCACATATGGCAGCGGCCGCAGGCAATGTTGAAGGGGACGACTACGCGGTCGCCCGGCTTGAGCCCCGGTACCGCGCTGCCGGTCTCCTCGACGATGCCCATAGGCTCATGGCCCAGGACGTCACCGGGGGACAGGAACGGACCGAACAATTCGTACAGGTGCAGATCGGAACCGCAGATGGCCGTAGACGTGACCCTGATGATGGCGTCGGTGGGCTCCTGCAGGACCGGGTCCGGAACCTGCTCCACGCTGAGTCTGCGTTTGCCTTGCCACGTCAGTGCTTTCACTGTCGTCTCCCTGTCGCGTCGCGGTGGAGAGCGCAGGCTTGCGCCCCTGGAAGGTAAGCGTGCTTACCACCCTAGGGTCGCTGCCTGCCGCCTGCAAGGGTCCCGCCGGCTGGCCTTAATTACCGCCTGCAGGACCGACGTCGAGAATCCGGACCGCGGCTGAGCCGGTCTCGTTGCTCGCTGCCAGGTCCACCTCGGCGCTGATGCCCCAGTCCCGGTTGCCGGCGGGATCATCGAAAATCTGCCGCACCTTCCAGACCGCCGACTGTTCTTCGATAAGGAGCAATGCCGGTCCGCGCGCATCCGGACCGATGCCGATGTCGTCGTACTCCTCGTAGTAGGCGTCCATGGCGTCCGCCCAGCGGTCGGCATCCCAACCTGCCTCGGCGTCCAGCGCACCGAGTTCTTCTTCCTGCTCGTCGGCAAACAACTCCACCCGGCGGAACAGTTCGTTGCGCACCATGACGCGGAAGGCCCTGATATTGTCCGTGAGTTTGGGCGGCTCCTGCGTGAATACCGACGCGGCGGCGTGCTCGGCCGCCAGGTCTGCGGCGCCCTTGCCGGCGGCGAGTTCTTCCCATTCGTCCAGCAGGCTGGAGTCAACCTGCCGCACCAACTCACCGAGCCAGGCGATGATGTCGGCCAGGTCCTCGCGCAGGGCGTCCGCCGGCACGGTCTGCCGCAACGCCTTGTAGCCATCAGTCAGGTAGCGCAGCACGATGCCTTCGCTGCGGGCCAGCCCGTAAAACTGCACGAATTCGGCGAAGTTCATCGCCCGTTCGTACATATCCCGGATGACCGACTTCGGCGCAAGTTCGAAGTCGCCCAGCCAGGGCGCGCCGTGCCGGTAGGTTTCGAAGGCGGCCTCAAGCAGTTCCGCCAGCGGCCGCGGGTAGGTGACCTCGTCCAGCAGGGCCATCCGCTGGTCGTAGTCGATTCCCTCGGCCTTCATGGCTGCCACGGCTTCGCCGCGCGCCTTCTTCTCCTGTGCCGAGAGGATCTGGCGCGGTTTCTCCAGCGTCGCCTCGATGATGGAGACCACGTCCAGTGCGTAGCTGCCGCCTTCCGGATCCAGGAGTTCCAGGCTGGCTACCGCGAACGGAGAGAGCGGCTGGTTCAAGGCGAAATTCGGCTGCAGGTCCACGTTGAGCCGGATGAGGTGCCCGTTCTCGTCCGGGGCGTCCAGGCGTTCCACCAGACCGGAAACCACCAGCTCCCGGTAGATGCCAAGGGCCTTCTTGATCAGCTTCAGCTGCGAGGCACGGGTTTCGTGGTTTCGCGTCAGCAGGCGCTTGGCGGCCGCGAACGGATCGCCGGGGCGTTCCAGGATATTCAACAGCATGGCATGGCTGATGGTGAAGCTGGACGTCAGTGGTTCAGGATCGCTCTCCACCAACTTCTGGAACGTCGGTTCGCCCCAGCTCACAAAGCCGGTCGGCGGCTTCTTCTTCACCACCTGGCGCAGCTTCTTCTGGTCGTCGCCGAACTTGGCCACCGCCTTGGCCATCGCCTTGGTGTTCTCCACCACGTGCTCCGGAGCCTGCACGACGACGGTGCCCGCCGTGTCGTAGCCGGCCCGCCCTGCGCGACCGGCGATCTGGTGGAATTCGCGGGCATTGAGCAGGCGGGTGCGCACGCCGTCGTACTTGCTCAAGGCAGTCAGCAGCACGGTGCGGATGGGCACATTGATGCCCACACCCAATGTGTCGGTGCCGCAAATGACCTTCAGTAGTCCGGCCTGGGCCAACTGCTCGACCAGCCGGCGGTACTTGGGCAGCATGCCTGCGTGGTGGACACCGATGCCGTGCCGGACCAGGCGGTTGAGCGTCTTGCCGAAGCCGGCCGCGAACCGGAAACCCGAGATCAACTCGGCAATGCGGTCCTTCTCCTCGCGGGTGCAGACGTTGATGCTCATCAGATTCTGCGCACGGTCTATGGCCTCGAGCTGGCTGAAATGCACCACGTAGACGGGAACCTGCTTGGTGGAGAGCAGTTCCTCCAGCGACTCCTGCACGGTGGTCTGCACATAGTAGTAGTGCAGCGGAATGGGACGCTCCGCCGAACTCACGGTGACCGTCGTCCTGTCCGTGAGCTCGGTGAGTTCTTTCTCGAACCGGGTCACGTCACCGAGCGTGGCCGACATCAGCAGGAACTGCGCCTGCGGCAATTCCAGCAGTGGGACCTGCCACGCCCAGCCGCGCTGTGGATCCGAGTAGTAGTGGAACTCATCCATGACCACCGTGCCAAGATCAGCGGCCGAGCCCTCCCGCAACGCAATGTTGGCCAGAATCTCGGCGGTGCAGCAAATGATCGGTGCATCCTGGTTGACCGCCGAGTCGCCGGTGACCATGCCCACGTTTTCCGGACCGAAGATGTCGCACAGAGCGAAGAACTTCTCCGACACCAGCGCCTTGATGGGTGCAGTGTAATAACTGACGGCACCGGTAGACATGGCGTGGAAGTGCGCGGCGATGGCGACCATGGACTTCCCCGATCCGGTAGGGGTAGCCAGGATGACGTTGTTCCCGGTGACCAGCTCCATGACCGCTTCGTCCTGGGCAGGGTAAAGCGACATGCCGCGGGATTCGACCCACTCGGTGAACCAGGTGTAAACGTCGTCGGGATCTGGGTCGGTGCCGGTGTCCGGCAGGAGCTGGAGAAGATTCATGTTCTTTCCAGCTTAGGCGCTGGCGGGGCCGCGCCAAGCGGTCAGCTGACAGGAGTCAGGTGCGGTGCCCGTGGCGTAACGTACTGCCCATGCAATGGGACCCGCTCAAGTACGTGGAATTCGCCGACTACCGGGACCGGCCATTCTTCGACCTGACCGCGCGAATAACCGCCGCTGAACCCGCCGTCGTGGTGGACCTGGGCTGCGGCCCCGGGGGCCTGACGGCAGCGCTCGCCGAACGATGGCCCCGCGCCTCAGTCACCGGCGTCGATTCCTCGCCTGAGATGATCCGGCAGGCCCGGCAGCGGAAGAACCCCGCCACGCTCGAATTTGTTGCCGGCGACATCGCCGCCTGGGCACCGCCGCGGGACTTGGACGTCCTGGTTTCCAACGCAGCCCTGCAGTGGGTCCCCGGCCATCAGGACATGATGCGTGCCTGGCTGCGCGCCATGAAACCGGGCTCCTGGATCGCAGTGCAAGTGCCCGGAAACTTTGCCGCCCCGTCGCATGCGCTGATGAGGACGCTGGCCGGGTCGCCGCGGTGGCAGCGCCGGCTGGGTGGGGTACTCCGCCACGAAGACGCGGTCTCCGAACCGCAGGAGTATCTTGAGCTGCTGACGGAGGAGGGCTGCGAAGCCGATGTTTGGGAAACCACTTACCAGCAGCTGCTCCGGGGGCCCGATCCGGTGCTGGAATGGGTCCGGGGAACCGGGTTGCGCCCTGTCTTGGCCGCCCTCCCGGCGGCAGAAGCAGCCGCGTTCGAGTCCGAGTACGCGGCGATGCTGCGTGCCGCCTACCCGGAAGGCCACCACGGAACCGTGTTCGGATTCCGCCGGATATTCGCCGTGGGACGCAAACGGGGCTGAGGCGCTGGCTTCGGCCAACGACGGCCGCCGGCCACCGAAGCGGCCGCTCCCCGCCACAC